>CAYHDM010000050.1:0-6095 GCA_964355455.1 uncultured Candidatus Saccharibacteria bacterium | reverse complement strand
CCCTACACGACGCTCTTCCGATCTAGTTCTAAAGCTAATAATAAAGCCGGCCAGATTACTGTATGAAACCAGTTAATTCCCTTGCCGACAAAATGGACATCAGCCGGCCAAAAATCCTCTTTATGCCAAATTTTTGTTGCGGAGTAATAGTTCATCAACGCCTCAGTCCAAACATATGTCGTATGCGATGGATCCCACGGAAGGGGAATTCCCCATGCAATATTTTGCCTCGAAATTGAAAGGTCGCGGACTTCATCATTCAGGCGGCTGAGTATTTCATTTTTTTTATTTTCGGGAACAACGGAAAACTCCCCTGATTCGATCAATCTTTTGACTTCCGAAATATATTTTGAGATTTTGAAAAAGTAACTTTCTTCTTCGCGGTAAACAAGCTGATCTGCCCTATGCTCAGGACATTTTCCGTTAACCAAATCTTTCTCCGATTTAAATTCTTCGCACCCGATGCAGTAAAGCCCTTTATATACGTCTTTATAAATATCCCCTTTATCATAAAGCTTTTGGAGAAGCTCTGACGCAACTTTCTTGTGCCCTTCGGATGTAGTTCTTATAAAAGCATCGTTTGAAATATCAAGTTTCTGCCAGTATTCCTGCCATTTTATTGCGAGATCATCCACAAAAACCTGCGGGGATAAACCGGTTTTTTCAGCAGACAAAGCGACTTTTTCGCCATGTTCGTCGGTTCCTGTGAGAAAGAAAACCTCGTCACCGATAGCGCGTTTGTATCTGGCGACAATATCGGCAAAAACGGTAGTTCCGGTGTGTCCTATGTGCGGAACGTCATTTGCGTAATAAATTGGAGTTGTTATGTAAAATTTCGTTGCCATTGCAAGGTTTATTATATCAGACAAATTTAGATCACATCAAAAAATTTCTGGACTAAAAGGGCTATCATGGTCAAAACTCCCAATATTGCGGCTTTTTTCAACTGCCTTCTGTATTGCTCTTTGGGCGTTTCAAAACTCCTAAGTTTGGACAGTACGAAAAAAATTAACGAAAAAACAAGCGTTACCGTTAATCCGACTAAAATGACCAGTCCGCAGGTCCAATAAATATTCGGCTCGATATTAGTCAGCGTATAAATAATGAAAGCTATCAGGATAATAATGACGGCTATAACAGTAAAAACGAAATTTCTATATGCGGACATAACAAAATTCTAGCACTAGAATGCCATAGACATTTCCGATGTTTTGGGAGATATTAGGGACATGGATCCAACTGTCTTATTCGTATTTTCTGCTTTTATAACTGTAGCCCTTTTCGCTTTTCTGATTTATTTCATGAGTTCTCAGTTTAGAAAATTAGCAGATCATGGCGTGAATGACAAAAAAGATGAATTGTTGAGCAGGTTTCTTGAGAGTATGCAAATGAATCTCAATGAGGGATTAAAAAATGTTCAGGGCACAATGGATAACCGCCTAAAACACGTAAGCGACCAGCTAGTTAATACAACCGACATTTTAAATAAGCGGGTGGATGAATCTTCAAAAAATATGAATGTCCGTCTGGACAAGGCTTCCGAAGTTATTTCCAATGTACAGCGCGAACTCGGTTCGATGAGTGAAATCGGCCGGGGGATGAAAGATTTGCAAGATTTTCTAAAATCTCCAAAACTTCGCGGAAATATCGGCGAAGAAGTTTTAAAAGATTTATTGCAGCAAATGCTTCCCGCAGAAAACTATACTCTTCAACATACCTTTAAAACCGGAGACCGCGTTGATGCTTTGTTAAAAGTTAACGAAGGCTTTCTATGTGTCGATTCAAAATTCCCGATGGAAAATTTTAGTGCGATGATGCAATCTGAAACTTCCGACGAACGGGAAAGTATGCGGAAAGAATTTTCAAAAAATGTTAAAAAACACATAGATGATATTTCCAAAAAATACATTCTGCCTGCTGAAGGAACTTTGGATTTTGCGTTGATGTATATTCCAAGCGAAGCAATTTATTATGAAGTCGTACTTAATACAACTGATCTTGGCAAAAATGCATGGACTAAAAGAGTTATGCCCGTTTCTCCAAATGTTTTCTTTTCATATTTAAAGGCAATTCAAATCGGTCTTGAAGGAAAGAAAATCGAATCCAAAGCAAAAGAAATTCTGACCACACTTCGAAGTATAAAGGAGGATTCAAACCGGTTCAGTGATTCTTTAAGAGTCATGACCAAACACATAAGCAACGCAAAAAACTCTGCGGATGAAGTCAATAAAACTTATGAAAGGCTGGATAACCGAATCGGGTCATTGAATAAAATCGGAGAGCTTGCGGCGCCGGAATCATTAGGACCGACGGAATCAGCCGAGTCCGATTCCGATACCCAAAAACTTATTTAGAATATATACTCAACTAAATATATGGATATTTCAAAACTCCAAAATAAAAACGGATTTATAAAAATTGCTGCAATGGATCACCGCGATTCATTAAAGAAATTTATTCCCGAAGAAAGGTTATCAGATTTCAAGAATTTACTGACACAAACTTTTGCTCCATATAGCACGGCTGTTTTAGTTGATCCTGAATATGGATTATCCGCGATTGAATCCGCAAAAAAAATAAACTTAGCGGTTTTATTAACGCGCGAAGAAACCGGATATGTGGATAATCCCGACGGACGCGTTACCAAGCTTTATAAAGATTTTGATTCCAAGAAACTAAAAGAAATGGGAGCCGACGCCGTAAAATTATTGCTGTATTTTAATAACACTTCAAATAATTTTCATGAGCAGTTAGAAGTTGTAAAAAAAGTTAGAGAGGAGACCTTGACGGAAAATATTCCATTTTTAATCGAACCGATCACTTACGAAATAAAAAACACTGAATATATTAAAGGAGACCAAATAATTGAGGCCGTAAAAAGTTTGATAGGGCTTTGTGATATTTTAAAATTAGAATTTCCGGTTGATGTTTTAGAAGATGGGTCAAACATATCCGACGGGAGTGAATGGCTGGCTCAAATAAATAATGTAATCACTGTTCCATGGGTATTATTAAGCCGCGGAATGAAATTCGAGAATTATAAAAGCGCATTACAACTATCAAAACAATACGGATGCTCCGGATACGCAGTCGGCCGCGCAGTCTGGCAGGAGATCAGCGAACAAAAATCGTGGCAGGGAATAGAAAATTTCATAAAAACGACCGCATTAAATCGAATGAGAGAGTTAAGTGAAATTTATGAGTAAACAAAAAAATAAATCCAGATTAAGAAGTTTAAACGATTTTGATCTGAAAAATAAAACAATACTTTACAGATCTCCATATGACATCGGATCGAAAAAAGTGAATGGAGAATTTGTAATAAAAGATGATTCGAGAATTAAAGCTACACTTCCAACATTAAATTATCTACTAGGGCAAAATTGTAAAATCGTAATCATTACATATGTAAAACGCCCGAATGGATTTGATCCGGCATTAACGACTGCTCCGCATGCAGTTGCGCTCGCAAAATTACTAAACCATCCTGTTAAACATGTGCCTGATTGTATTGGAGAAAAACGTAAAGATGCAATTTCAAAAATGAATCCGAAAGATATTTTAATGCTGGAAAACGTCCGTTTTTATTCTGAAGAAGATGCCGACGATCTGGAATTCGCGAAGAAATTAACAGAAGATTGTGACTTTATTGTTTTCGACGGATTTCCACAGGCTCATCGTGTAAATGCTTCGACAACGGGAATTCTAGAGCATCTTCCGTCGTGTGCCGGGTTTTATTTCGAATCCGAATATTATACTTTAAAAGATCTAGTGGATAAATATAATCATCCTTTTACACTAGTAATCGGAGGTGCAAAAATTTCGGATAAAACCGAAGCCATTTACAATCTATATGAAAGCGTAGATCAGATTCTGGTCGGAGGAGGACCCGCGAATGTTTTTTTAAAAGCACGCGGATTCGATATGTCAAACTCTTTAGTTGAAAAATTTAAAATTGATCCAGAAAAAGTTGAAAAAATTAAAATACCAATTGACCTTGTAATCGGGAACGATCTTGAAAATCCAACTGATTCCGAATTATTTTCAACACAAGCGAAAATTATTCCGGACGGATGGGCAGCTTTAGACATCGGTCCCGAAACTGCAAATGAATATGTAGAAATAATAAAGAAATCAAAGACAGTTTTCTGGGCTGGTCCTATGGGAATGTTCGAAAACGAAATGTTCACGAATGGTTCAAAAATGATTGCAAAGGCGATGTGCGAAACATCCGCAAACACAATTGTCGGCGGAGGAGATACAATCGAAGCCTTAAATAAATTCGGAGATCCTACTAAAATCGACCATGTAAGCTTAGCAGGCGGAGCAACCCTCGATTTTCTTGCAGGAAAAACGCTTCCGGTTATAGAATTGTTAAAAGGAGAAAAATAGCATGAATATTGTAATAGACATGGGCGGAACAAATACACGGATAGGTTTAACAAACAATTTGAAGGAATTTTTCGTAACCGAAAAATTCCCCACACCTTCATCTCAGAAAGAAGCCCACACAAAAATCCGTGAAATTCTTTCGGGAAAAACAGACCAGATAGAAAGCATAGTTCTTGGAGTCGCGGGTCTCGTCGATTACAAAAATAAAAATGTAATAAGTGCTCCACATATAAATTGGATAAAAGACATGTCGGCGCAGGAAATAACCGGCCTCTCCAATAAAGATACCCGTGCCCTAAAGGGTATAAAAATATTTAACGATGCCGAACTTTCCGGACTCGCAGAAGCATACCAACCGTACGCGTCGAATTTTGAAAATGTCGCATATATAACAATAAGCACAGGCGTTGGAGGAACAATCATCAGAAATAAAAAACCTGATACCCACGCTTTCAACTACGAACCGGGGCACATTATAATCGATAAATCTTCGGGAATTAATGAACCTGTCGATAATATCCGCGGATCATTTGAAAGTTTATGTTCCGGAACTGCGTTTTATAAAAAATATAATATCCAGCCGAAAGACTGTGCCGATACTGAAGTCTGGCAGAATTACGGAATGGATCTGGCTGACGGTTTATACACAGTTACGCTTTTGTGGCAGCCGGATGCAATTATTTTAGGCGGAAGCATGACTAATCAGTGGAGCAGCTTTTACGAGCCACTTATAGAGAGATACACTTCATACCCATCGTATTTCGCACATCCTACAATTTTAAAATCTGAACTCAAAGATATGAATGGCCTTCTCGGAGGATTAAAAATTTTAGCAGAGTAATTAAACCTTAATCACTAAACAACGCTTTCGCAGTATCCCAGAAATAGGGATTATTATTTTTCTCTTTTTCCCAAAGCCACCATTCGGCTCCCCATAAATATAATCTCTTAAATCCCGCGTTCTGTGCGTAACTTAACGTTGCATAAAAATCTGTGCGTGACATTGTTTTATTTTTTTCTGAAAGTGGAAGCTTGGAATTTATTTCAGGTCCCCAGGGTTCAGCCTGCAGTTCGGTAACAAAAACTTTTTCATATGGAATACCGAGCACAGCTGCCTTTATTTTGTATGACCAAAAAGGAAGCGGATACTGAAAGTAAATAAACTTTCCGCCAAAAACTCCCCAGAAGTCGTACCAGATTCTTCGATACATCGAAATTGATAAATAATCTCCCGTTTGAAAACTCGGGAACCAGTATCCTCCCTCGCCGCTATCCTGAATTAAAATCGGACGCGGATCTAAATTCCGGACAATCTGCACTTCGTGCTCAACTTCACCTTTCTGAATATCTTTTTGGCAATCTCCAAATGGGAAATATGGCTCATTTTCAACTTGCCAAATTTCGATATTATCATAGCCTTTCAGCTGATTAACGGTTTCCTCAATATATTCGTATAGTTCCAGCTGACGCGTTTCACGATCAGGGATTTCTTTCCACCAAACAGGTTCAAAACACTCGGGATACCTCGGGGCTTTTCTTCCAAACGCTAAAATAACTTTTGCATTTCGTTTCTTCGCTTCTTCAACCTGCCATTTTATATCCGAATAATCGTATCTGTCCCTTTGGGGCTCAACTTCATCCCAATACGCAGCCAGACGTAGATTTTTTGCACCTAAATCATCTAGGGTTTTTATATAAGCATC
>CAYHDM010000049.1:0-6822 GCA_964355455.1 uncultured Candidatus Saccharibacteria bacterium | reverse complement strand
CAGCTGAGAGTGCGCCACTCTCTTTTAAATATAGTATTAGGCAGTAGGGGAAGTAAGGTTTTACGCTTGACAGGCCATTTGGGCCTGGTTATTATTGATATAAGATACTTCGCATAATGGTTCTTTATCGAAGTATAGCATACCAACCGTTAACCACTTCTCCAGAGTATGAAAAAAGACACAAGACCCATAGTTCAACATATTAATGATTTCTTAGAGTATTTGGATATAGAAAAAGGATTAAGCAATAAAAGCCAGGAAACTTATGAAAGATTTATTAAGAAATTTATTAAATGGCTGGAAATAAACAATTTTACAGCTTTGCTTCCTCACGAGCTCACTGAAGACCATGTTCGTAAATACCGGGTCTTTTTGTCGCAAAGCTTTAATAAGCACACCAAGGAACCGCTTAAGAGATCAACCCAGAACTATTACCTCATTGCCCTTAGGAACTTTTTAAATTATTTTACCGACCACGATATAGTTTCTTTGCCGGCAGATAAAATAAAACTCGCTAAATCTAAATTCGAAGAAAGAGCCATCAAATTTTTAGGCGTTGACCAGGTAAAAAAACTCATTGAAGCTCCCAAAACCTCTAATACTTCTGGCTTGCGGGACAGATCTATTTTAGAGTGCTTATTTTCAACGGGTCTTCGGGTGGCGGAATTGGTGAACCTTAACAAGGAACAAATCAAAATAACTCCGGAAACAAAAGATCTGGAAATAGTGGTCATTGGCAAAGGAAACAGGCCTCGTCCCGTTTACTTTTCAGAACGATCAATAAAATGGTTAAGCAAATATTTGGCGACTCGCACAGACAAAGATAAGGCCCTGTTTATTAACTATAAAGGGCCAAAAAATTCGCCAAAACGATTATCCTCGCGTTCGATTGAAAATATTGTTAAGAAATATGCCCTATTGGCCGGTATTCCGATATTCACCAGTCCTCACACGCTCCGTCATTCTTTCGCCACTGATCTCCTAACGCAAGGCGCTGATTTAAGAACTATTCAAGAATTGCTAGGTCATAAAAATATAGGCACCACTCAAATCTATGCTTCTGTTACGTCGAAAAAACTTAGAGAAACCCATAAGAAATTCCATAGTTTGGGAGAATAATAATTTAAAAAAATGAATAAAACTCAACCTCAAATACTATCAGGAGATTATATTGCCGGATTTGTTGACGGCGAAGGCTGTTTTGATTTGCAATTTCGAAGGGATGTCCGTCACGAAAGAACAAATAAACCGGTTTATTATGGATGGAGATATCAATTTGTAATTGTCACCAGAAAAGACGATGAAGAGCTTCTAAGTAAAATCAAAAACACTCTCAATTGCGGTACTATTCATTTTGCCCGCGGAGACCAGGCAAGGTATTCAGTGCAGGATATGGAAAATTTATATAATATAATTATCCCCTTCTTTCAAAAGCATCCATTATCCGGGAAGAAAAACAAAGATTTTGAATTATGGGCGGAAGCGATTAAAATTCTTTATCAAAACAAGGGAAAATTCATAAAAAAATGGAGTAAAGAAGATTTCCAGCGTTTGATAGAAATCCAAAAATTAATGCAAAAATATAAAGCTAAAAGACCTCAGGGATTTAAGTGGATTTCAATGGCCGAAACAATGGCTGAAACCATTAAATAAAACCAAACTCCGTCTTAAAATAGGCCATTTTTACGCCCTAAAAGCCCTTCTAAGACGTTTTTAACTCTAAAGGATACAAATTAACACGCCTCCCTATTCTACACTTTTCCCTCTATTATTGTCGCACAATAACACTATCTCCACAGCGGCAAAAACCTCAAAGGATAATTAAAACCGCCCATATGCCGGGCGGCTCCAGTTTACTAAATGTCGCACAATATAATAAGATAAGAACACTAAAATTATTTACCTGAAAAATTCATCGGAATATTCATTTTTTTTCTTCCCTCTAGCATATCTTTGATCATCTGCTGTTTGGTTGATAGTTTAGAAACAGATAATCCATTATAGGTTATATTGTCGATTTTAATGTGAAAAATTTGATTTCTTGTATCATTGAGTGCGCTACAGTAATCGAGGAAGTTCTTGAAATTTTGAGATAAATCTTTATTTTCAGAATCTTTAAACCATTTTCGGAACATTGTTATTTTTTCTGAAAAAGTAGTTTCTTCAAAAATAATATCTGAAAATCTCTTTGAATCTTTATGTCCTACGAGTCCATTAGATAACGTATTTGCCATTGATTCTTTTAGTATCAATTCGGTAGAAAGCCATAAAAAAGTGCAAAATAAAATATCTTTTTCTTTACTGGTATCAATTCCACACAGGCGTTTAACAAAATCAATTAATTCATTTTCGTTAAGGCCATCGATTTTTTGACACAGATTGTCTATAAAACCATCGGTATCTGTCATAATTTTTTATTATCCCCTACTCTCGAAATACTTTACTTCTAATACTTATTGATTCTTTCGGCTGTAATGCTATACGTTTTGTTGTCGTCAAGGTATGTGAAATATAAAGTAATCCTATACTCACCTTTCTCGTAAAGATAATTATGATATTGGTTTTCTGGTTTTTCATATTTCCATCCTTCATCAAATAGTTTTTCTGCGTAGAATTTTAAAATTGATTTTTCTTCTGGGGCATCGCCATTAAACTTGAAAGTGGCATGAATTGCTTGATTCCAGAATGGTGGATCTGAGCGATAGATCTGTACCAAAGAAGAATCTTTAAATTCTTTAAAATCTTTTGGCAAAATTTCTGGCAAGATGAAACCTTCAGGTAAATTTATGCCTTGCGCAACGCAAGAAGAATCATCTTCAAATTTTACGAGAGTCTCATTTCTTAAAGCGCTAAGTAGGTTGATCGTAAGCTTAAGAGAATCTTTAGAAAAAATTATTTTACGATCGTCGGAATATGTCTCTTGCCACCCCATCTTGGATAATTCACTTCGATAAAATTCTTTTAGGGTAAAAAATGTTCCGCCCCATAACCGAAGCTCCAAAGCATCATCGCTTTTGTTGAGTTGTTCTATCGTTGAGCTGTTATGTAAGGGAAAGTCACGTATAGGATTTGGAAGGATAATTTTTGTCGGTCTTAGCAACGATTTAGATGTGTCAGAGGTAAGACGCTGAAAAAAATCAATTTCATAAAATGTAATTTTTTTATCAGACGTGTCCGAAAAAACCTCTATTTCTATTTTTACACCATCTCTTATAAAGACTAAGACATCAATTGGTCCGTTAAGATTATGTTCTTTTTTGTCTTCAGATAATTTCCAGTTATTTTTCAAAAGAGCTGTTCGATAAAAATCTTTGATTTCGCTAACTTCAATCGAATTAACTTTAAAAGAAACTTTCGAATATACAGGATAATTATATACCGACCAAATGGTTGAATTGTTATAAATTGGAATTTCTTCTGGCCATTTTTGAGGTAGATCAGTTATGTTGGGTAGATTTTCTTTTTGATCTGGACAAATGCCAGCCAATAAAATTCTCCATGTGTTAGGTTCGGTATAGTCGTAAGAACCTAATGATAAAATTATAGAATTTTTTTTATAAGATCTAGCATTAATAATATCAGATATTTTTGTTAACGTGGGCGTGCCTATTATTTCCCAATTGTTTTCTAGTAATTGCGTATCATAAAACGTAGCGATGTCTTGTTTGGCATGACTTTCAAGGTAATAATCTGCCATCAATGTTTTATCTTTATTATCAGCTTTTAAGGAATGCATAACAAAACCTTTATAAATTGGGATATCCTCTGGCCAATCTGTAGGCAATGATATCTGAAACGCATCATTATTTGTTTCTAAAAACCTATTACTTCCAAACAAAACACCTTTATAAAAAATTGTGAACAAAAAAGTTGCTAAAAGAATATAGAATGCGCTTCGTATCCAGAAGTTGCGTTTAGAAGTTTTTTCCAAAAATCTTTCGTTACTATTCTCTGATAAAGTTACTTCATTTGTTCGATAATCGGGACTTACAATTTCTGGTTGATTGGATCGATGCGACGATATCCCTCGTTTAAAAATTACATTAATTATAAGTGGATAAATAAATATTATAAGTAGTGGTGTTATCAGTAAATATAAATACCACAAATAATACAATCCTCCCTCTATCAGCACTGATATTTGATACCAAACAATTAGCGGTAGTGGAAACTTTATAGAGAATAATGCACTAGACCCATAATAACAATAAGCAATTAAAAATAAGAATATCAAAAAACATTTTAAATAGTTTATAGTTTCTGCTCTAAATATTTTTGATACAGGTTGTTTATAGGATATTCGATATTTTTTATTTATATAAAAAGCTGTGACGATACCTCCCAACAAGATTATTAAAAGTAAATACTCAAACCCAAAATACGTTCTTGATCCATAGTTAGTAAATATTTGTTGAAATAATTTAATTAGGAATAGAAAAGTAGTAATACCTATCAGTATTGTTATAAATGCATACGACCTACTAAAGAATTCCTTTTTCATTGTTTCTATTATATCAAAAAACCGCCTGATTGGCGATTCATCAATCTATCTTATGTAGAATGCTAATATTCTAACTTTATTCCAAGTTTTTGGGCTAATTGCAGGAGCCACTTTTCATGGCGGTCAACCTTATGAGCCAACATAACCATCTCTTGAAAGTATGTATCGGCTTTCTTGGCGTAAGCGTCGACAGAAGTTTGCAAATCAGAGAAGCTTTGTTTCATTTCGTCTTTGAAGCTTTCTAGATCTTCTTTGCTGGGAAAAACTTCTCGATTGGCTTCAATAATTTTTTGAATATCTTCACCGGTAAGCATATTTATAAATTTATTATTCTGATACAAGTTAATTATAGCTTCCTAAGAATAAGTGTCAAATAGATTGAGTGGCATAAATAAAAAGCCAAGTCGTGAGACTTGGCTGCAAAAACGTTTGGAGAGTTTGATTAGAAGCCACATGCTTCTCTGGCCATGGTTTCGGATTTTCTCCTAGGAATCCCGGCGGCTCGTAGCCAATCGGCGAACATGTTTCTTCTGTGTTGATCAATAGGCTCTCCAAATCCTCGATCAACCCCGATCCATACTGCCATTAGGCAGGCGCATTCAAGCATTGTCTGACGACTGGCCTTTCTCCCGATCAGAACAAATCCGACAATGGCAGTGAGTAATTCTGTCAGCAGGATAAGGCCAACGGCTCCGTTTCCGGAAATCGCTCCCAGAAGAACAATCGAACCAAGGGTTATGATTGCAGAAATCTGGAATGCCATGAACAACAGGATGTGTGATGATCGTTGGGTATCCCACCATTTTCTGGGGATAAAACCGACCATCTGAGCTTCCCTGAAAAGGAAGCAACTTATCAGCGCAGCAAGCGCGCCAAGGAATAGAATTACGATAGCGTTCATCGTTTTCTCCTTGTACTAGAAGGCGTTCGGTTTCCGAACTTATGTAGACCTTTCTATGGGTTGATTTTATTATGTACCATATTAAGTATAGCATACTATAATAATCTTGTCAAGGTATGAGAAATAAGCTAGCTATAATAAAAAACAGGGTCCAGAGATGTCTGGACCCGTTAAGATCTAAGAAATGATTACTTGCCTTTAGCGATCCTGGTTAGTTCATCATCTTTAACAATGAACCAACTGAACAGCTCTGCCGCATTTTGAAAATTTTCTGCGACAACAGACTGTATGCCTGGATCGATTGAGCAAGTGGTGAGCACAAAGGAGCTTACCAGCATGTGAAGCCGGATAAGCGCCCGGTCTCGCCTTGATGGAGTATTACAGCTCTCACACCGTTCCCAGACAGGATGTCTGGTATTGAATGTAAGGATTCCGCTTTTGCAATCGAAATCCCACAGGTTTGGAGAGCCCTCCATTAACTCGTAGGCGAATTGGATACCTAGGCTGTCATTCTTTACCCGGGTGCGTCTTTTCCCTCTCGGTCCTTGTACGCTTCCGGGAGAATGCTTCGGGAGGTCGTATTCAGGAGATTCTTTTGTCTCGGCAGTGGTTTCAGATCCACTATTTCCTTTAGGAGTGGCAGATAAGGATGGATTTTCCTGTTTGCCGATCTCCTTTTTCCCCTTTGGTAGATGTCCTCTGCCGATAGTCCCCTCCTGTAAGGCATCCAAAGCGTAACTGTAAAACAGCTTTAACGCGTCATCGCTCTCTATGCCTTGTTTTAGAGCCTCCATCGAACGGATGCCAATCTCTTGGTATCGTCGATGCTTTCCCTTATCCATTAGGTCTTCATAAATCTTGGCGCCGTATTCCTGCCACCAGGATTCTATATGAAAACACAGATAAAAGATAGCATCATCACTCTCGTCGAATGACTTTCTGTCAACGTCCGGACTGATCTGGTCGTTTTGAATGATACCTTCGAACAGACCAGAATTTAGCGCTTCGATTACCGTTGGAGACAAGGATTTTTTCCCTATGTCCGTCTCTGTTAAGACAGAAAATGGAAGGGTGAATGGATCTCCGGTTTGCGCAATTAGCACTTGGCCTTTCGCGGTTTTGCCGGATCTATTGACCACATAAAGCTCGAAAGAGCTTTTTGGTCCATCCTGATCCTCGTAGATCACCGGTTCCAGCTTGGAGCCGGTGAACATAGAAGAAACCGAAATCTCGTAATCCCTGTCTTTGCCTTGTCCCTTCACCCGAATGTAGATTCGAGCGCCGAGCTTTCTCATGGACTGGGAGAACCTGGAGAGAACTTCTCTTTCGAGTTTCTCGGGTAAAAAGGATGTCATTGCTTTTCTGGCAGCGAATCCTTTTATTTTTACAAACGCATTCAATTCGATGTAATTGTTCATTG
>CAYHDM010000048.1:0-6952 GCA_964355455.1 uncultured Candidatus Saccharibacteria bacterium | reverse complement strand
AACATTTATTATCGAGGCAGGATCATTCTCTTACAACCCAAACACAATAATTGTTAAAAAAGGTGATACTGTCATAATTGAGTTGACGGCAGTTGATCTGATGCATAATTTTAACATTGATGAACTCGGCGTTAAGATCCCGACAACTCAATCAGGACAGACAAACACTGTTGAGTTTACAGCAAATGAAGCCGGCTCATATCAATTTTATTGTTCTATCGGTCAACACAGACAGCAAGGGCAAATTGGAACACTTATTGTTCAGGAATAAAAGCTAACTTGTTCAACGGGTTCCGGAAATAGAGCCCGTTGAAATTAAGTTATTTTTCTTTTCTCTGGATAATCTTTTGATCTGGCGTTCGCGTCTTAGAGCCTCGCTTAAAGATGGGTATTTTTCCTGGTAAATAAGTGTTACCGGGCGACGTGTGTGTGTATATTTCGCTCCGTATTTGGATGTATTGTGCAGTTTTACCCTTTTCCCTATGTTCGTCGTATATCCGCAATAATAACTTTTATCCGCACATTCAAGAAGATATACGTAATATTCCATTTCTAACTTAGTAACCGGGGAAATAATCTGTAACGATTTTATTTCTGTCTATTTTCATTAACTTTAGGATTTTTTTATAGCTATCAACCATCGCACTTGGTCCGGATATGTAATATTTGGCCCGGGAATAATCCTTTACATGATCTTTTATTAACTTTTCTATATTGGTATTACTGTCACTCACAATATAATGGACGTGAATACCGATTTTTTGTGATGCTAAATCGAAAATGTCTTTATAAACAAAATCTTCGGGTTTCCGTACAAAATAAAATAAATCCACTTTTTGTTGTTTGTTGGTGTCTGAAAGGTATTTAATAATACTTCTAAATGGAGTCACTCCAATTCCTCCTGCTATAAAGACGGAAGGGCTGCTTTCATCCAGTATGAAATCCCCTGCGACATGAGCGGCAAATGTGTTTGATCCGCTTTGCATTTGTAAAAGAGCGTTTTTAAAACTACTGCTTTCTTTATTTACTCGTACACCGAGTTTAATTTCATCTTCAGTAGGAGAGGATGCGATCGTAAAAAACCTTCTTTTTCCCCGACTATCAGCTTTTTTATGTGGAATCGTCCATTCAATATACTGCCCGGGAATATGATTGATTTTTCGATTTGACTTGAAAACGAATTCATAAATATCCGGAGCAAGCTGAATTTTTTCCTTCAAAACCAGAACAAACTTACTTCTTGGCTTAATCACGAAAAAGAGGATGTTTCCCAGAACCAAAGCCAGTTCGGGAGTGGAAATAATCCATCCTAAATTAAACCTCAGACCAAATATTATTCCAATAAAAGTCGCATAGAGTAGCTGTATTTTTTTTGTCCCTGGCATAGTCAGCGGTTCTGTCAGCATTACAGTTGCAAAAAAGATTATCGGCCATGCGGTCAGAATTTTAAGAAAAGAGAAATCGGAAATTAAAATTATTATTGAGGCAGTTAAGAGAAAAATTCCGATCATCGTAAATCTACGGATTTTTTTAACAATTAAAACTCCAACTATAAAAACAAGTGGAAGCATTAGGGTATTTCCAACCCACCATGTTGCATAGTAATTAAAAAGAAATCCCCCAAGTAACGCTGCTATTGCCGCAGGATTGAAAATATGCAGTCTGTTCCACATAAAAATATACTTTGCTGCCATTGCAAGTAACCCAATTAGAAATATTGCAAGTAAATCTGAAGGTCGGGAGGCGGGTTGAATTATCAAAAAGAGGATTAAACCTGTTATTAGAGCTGATTCAATGTTAGTCGGAATGTTAAACAGGCGTGCAATTAAGCCGTTTGAAACATAACACGATAGGGTAATAACAATTAAGGATAGTGAAATCCAGACCAGATCAAAAGGAAGAAATTTGAAGATGGTAAGAATTATTCCCTGTAAAACTAATAATAAGAGCCCATACGCAAGAACTTTATACATAGTCGTTCTGTTAAGAAATTCATTTAAAATGCTAAGCATAGAATTATTATACATAAAGACACGAATCTTTCAGAGCCGAGGGTTTGCAGTATCATACGCAGGTGATAAAATAGTCAACAAGCATTATGTCAGTATTTGTATTTTCGGATACACACTTTACTCGAAGGTTTGATGAAAAACGCTTTCAAAAATTGGCCAGTCTGATTGAGAAATCTGATATGGTCATCATAAATGGTGACTTTTGGGAAGGACTTTCAGTTTCGTTTGACGATTTCATAAATAGTGAATGGAAGAAGCTATTTCAGCTATTAAAAGCCAAAAAAGCAGTTTATGTATTCGGAAATCACGATGATCCGGTGGTTTCTGACAAAAGAATTTACGAATTTTGTGATGTGGCTGTTCGTGAATATAAATACGAAACACCTACCAGAACTTACTATTTTACACACGGGCAGGAATTCTTATATCCGAAAATGAAGGACCCCGAATCTGCACGAAAAAGAGCTTTAAAATTACTAACAAAAATGGATATCTTTGTTGCCGGAATAACACAATCCGTTATTTTTACGATCGGGGGATCTAAAATACTTCCGGAAAAATTCAACTATATGACGCTCGAGCAAAGGAAAAGAATTGCCCCGATTGAATATTTATTGGTTTGTGGACACTCGCACAGACCCATGTACCAGCCAAAATTAAACTTTATTGATATAGGATTTTTTAATTATGGATGGGCAAATTACATGCTTATAGATGACATGGGCGAATTCAAATTTGTCAGCGAAAAATATTAACCCGATAGGACATGTTCAGATTCCTGAGATAACTTAACTTTAATTGTGGCTTTATCTGTTGATTTAGATAAAGATACTAGAACTTGGGAATTATTCTTTGAATATTTTATAGCGTTATCAAGTATATTCATCAAAACCTGCTCGACTTCCTGCAGATCAGCTTTTATTTCAACCGGCACCAAATCCTTGTGTATTTTGATATCTTTCTCTTTCGCGTTCATATCGAGTTTCTTGATAATTTTTTCGATCAATTCCTCCAAATTAAGAACTTTTACATCTTTTTTAGAAATATCTAAATTGTTGTATCTGCTGAAGCAAGCAGTTTAGCCGTGGGTAAAGACAATTCATCAATTTCTTCGACGCTTCTACTTAATGTTTCTTTGGATTTATCAAGCGTTAGATTTTTATACAAAACCATGTGATCGGCTTTTTCCGGATCCGCCACGTATCTTAGCTAGTCTCTGCTGTTCTTTATATGCCACGACATAATCGACGAGTTCGGATGTTGATAATGGAGTCCATGGGATCGCACTATCTTCAGCATTTTTAAGGTGTACTTTATCCTCAAATGTTCTATTTATAATATTCTCGAGATCAGCTCCACTCATCCCTTCCGTGATTGTCGCAATGAAATTTAAATCTAAATCTGGGCTGACAAGATCTTCACGGGAAGTAGCTCGCTCACGAACCTTATCAATGTGCACTTGGAGAATCTCAACCCTACCTTTCAAATCGGGTAATCCAACATGTATCGTTTTATCAATTCTACCCGGACGGAGTAATGCAGGGTCTATGTTCTCTTGTAAATTTGTAGCACCAATTAAAGTTACACCAGTCATAGGCCTAAAACCATCCAAGTTTCTTGCTAGAACTCCGACCAAACCCTTATCGGCACGTCCGCCAAAAAAATCTTGCCGAGAAGGAGCAAATGTATCTATCTCATCAATAAATAAAATAACCTGTTTTCCAGAGGAAGCAGTTTTAATCGCCTTGTCAAAAACTTCTTGCATATTCTTCTCTGTGTTTCCATACCACATATCTCGAACGTCGGTTGGGTTAACTTCTATAAATTCGGCTCCAACTTCTTCTGCGATTGCTCTTGCTAACGATGTTTTTCCGTTGCCTGGAGACCCATACAATAAGATTCCTTTGATTGGCTTTACACCCCGCTTTCGGTATTGTTCAGGATCTTTAATAACCTTCACCAATTTTCTGGCCTCTGCCACAGCTTGATCTTGACCTGCTACAGCCCTAAACCCTAATAATTCTAACGGTGGATTTGCTGCCTCTTTTGATTTTTCTCTGCGCTTGATACCCAATTCAGAATTGCTCAGTACAAAATCGATTCTGATCTCTGGTGGCTTTACACCCTTAGTCAAATATAGTGAATTTAAAAACCCTGTATACATTTTTGCGTATGCTTCTATGACGGCCAACGGATCGGCATCATCGTCAAGAACATGCGGCAATTCCTTGTTACTCCATTTCATCCCCAAGTTGGTGTTGGATAAATCAGTGGGCGGCATTTTACCCACTACACACATTATAAAATTACTACTCTCAATGCTTGCACTTAAGTCAATTTTCATTCCATAGCCACCATAAGTGATATATATCACATGCTTCATACCTTTTGTTTCATCAGTAACTGATTCATGTTTGACAGCAAAACCCTGTTCGATTAAGTACTCCCGCATCTGAGTAATTCTTTCAGGATCGCGCCAGAAAGCTGGACTATTCCTATCCGATCTTTCCATAAAAATCATCGACCTAACCCAGAATCGGCCACCGGTCCCTTTGTTATTCTGACTAACCCCATGTATCATGGTCTTCTCGTATGCTATAACTTGATCCCTAAATTCAGACTCGCTCAATTTATCATCTCCTCTCCCCATTTCAATAAGGTTATGCATTACATCCTCATCAAAAACTTGTGTTATCAGCCGCGTAAAAATGGCCTCAAAATCAACTACGGCGATGGAAATCCCTTTGTTTATAACTTCGGGCACATCTGTAGTTTCTCTTGCTACAGATCCAGCGAAATCATTATCTTCTTCATCTCGACGCCGTAACTCAAAAGGTATAACAATTTCAGGCGGTATGGATCCTTCAACAAAATATAAAGCATTCAATACTCTGCCATATGCATATGCATGTGCATATGTTCTTAAGGCTCTTTCGGGGTCTGACATTGACCCAATTACACGCGGATATTCTTGAAAAGCATCTTTTTGGATTGCACCATTTACCATTTCTACACTTACACTCTTGCTGAGTATAAAACCGGAATTTACCGCATCTATACTTCTAATTACTGCATCAAGTTTATCTTGTGGAGCCCCTTGAGCTACGTAGTTCTGGTAATTATAGTTCGCTCTTCTTAAAAGACTATCCACTTCTGTCTGATAATCCGGATAACGATCGAAACCTACTACAATTGTTACTCCCTCAACCTCAATCAAAAGTCGTGCCGTAGTGTATTTATCCCAAGGAGCATTATTGTTATTTGGTTCTATTTCACTTGGGACATATGAAACATTATTTAATCCCTGCAGTTGCAATAGTTTTTTGATGTTTTGAATTTTACCAGAGGTATAGTAGCAACTTTCTGGATCACTTAGTCGAACAGCAGATTTTCTAACACTTGATGAAACTAACATTTGACCTTCCCACTCAGGACAGGACTTATTATAGCCATGTATGGTTGTTTCCTCTGAATCAAAAACAGCATCCTCAAATCTTGTCTGGCTCAAAATATCACCGCCAATTAAGTAATCCCTCAAATTTTTCTCAATGTCTGGATCAATGATTTGTCGAACTAAACTGCTACGTATTGCTGGAAAATCAACAACTTCAAAGGAAATGCCTTTTCCGAAAGTTTCTATTGAGGGCAAGCTATCTGATGGATTGGTAGGTAACATCAACTGATAACTAATTGTTGTTGGGATTATAGTATATATAACCAGAAAAATACAATTACGAGACTTAAGATATATGCTACAATGATCGACAATACTCAATCTGCGAGTATACGTAGCACATTATGAAAGGGAATCTACAATGGCATACGTAACTAACATCACAGGTCCCGACTATAAAGGGAACTACCAAGCACTCATGAGCGATGGCGTCCTGATTACTTTCGGACCTGTTCAAGATCCGAAGTACGCCAGCCCGGATGCGCCCGAGACCAAGTGGTTTGTGTCACTCCCAAGTGGAAAGGACCATACCACCTTTATCGTGTCTACCAGGAATGGCATCTTGGAAACCAATTCTATGTGGATGATCAGCAACATAAAGGCACATGGCGCTGACAAAGAGCTATGGAAGCATTTCGCCGACAGAGTCATTCAAGGCCTTCTCGCGAAATAGACCATAGCATTGGGTCACATTGATAGGATAATCTATAGATTCGGGTCGATCCGAAAATTCTTAGATTATCCTATTTTTTACTTATTACCTTAAAAACTCCTTCTGGAATAATCCTAAAATTATCATCTACAACTTCAATAGCAGTCTGATCGTCAATCGCATATAAAACATTTTTAATATTTTTTGCATATGCTTCGTTAGCCTCGTATCTAAGCATGCACGGAGTATGCGAAGATATTTCAAAATCAACAAGATTCATTGCGGTTAAATCGATAAGGCTATGGATATTTTCATCTCCTGGTTCGACACCTGCAATAGCAATTATTGGAGTTGCAATAATCGTCCCGGCGCTTACTCCAACGTAAATTTTATTTTCTAAATTATTTTTTAGCCAATTATCGAAACCTGATTGTTTAATCCATTTTAATAGATGAAGAATGTTCCCTCCACTAACAAAAATTACATCAACTTCGGACAAACGTTTCTACCAATCTACATCACCTGCTGAAATATCCACATAATCTATATAATTAAATTCATATCTATTCAAATCGTTTATTTGGCGGAAGAACCAATCTTTATTGCCGAGTTTAACATTCGCAGCAGTTGGAATGAATCCGATTTTAATTTCTTTTAGATTTTTGGATGCTAAGTTGGTGAAGGAGTTGGCGATTGTGTTGTTGGTTATTCCAACTGAAGTGAGGAGGAGTTTCATAAGGGAATTATAACAAAGTGGCGAACATATTTTTTTAATATACTTGAGGTACAAATAGATTTGAGAGATATTATTCTGAAAACGCCGGCTAAAGGTAT
>CAYHDM010000047.1:0-7117 GCA_964355455.1 uncultured Candidatus Saccharibacteria bacterium | reverse complement strand
CCAAATATAATAATAGTATGGACTCAGTATAATATCCCTTACACTGAGTTATAGGGCGGGCTGTTTAGCCCTATACCAATAAGAGGTCTCCCCCGGTAAAATAAACTAAAATAGAAATACTTCACTAATCCTATGGAAAATCCACAGAAAACAATAATAAATTATGTCTTAGATTTTTTTCAATATTGCGAAAAGGATAGAGATTTTTCTGACAAAACCATCGAAAACTATGGTCGGTATCTTAACCGCTTCATTCGTTGGTTAAAAACTTCAAATTTACCCCATCTTAAGCCAAAAGATCTGTCCACCGAAATAATAAGTGCGTACAAAGAGCACCTCTCTACTCAAAAGATAAAACCCATTACTATTAATTTCTATCTAATAGCATTGCGAGCTTTTCTTTCTTATCTTTCAGAAAAAGATATCCCCTGCCCCATTTCTGCACAAAAAATAAAACTTCCCAAAAAGGAAAAAGAAGTGCGTAAAGATACTTTAAATGCGATGCAATTAAAAAAACTATTAACCGTCCCTGATACGTCGCACAATATTGGACTAAGAGATAGGGCCATATTAGAAATCATATCTTCGACCGGTTTAAAGGTCGCAGAATTTGCATCGATAAACAAAGATGATGTTAAGATAGATAATTTCTCTAATAGGGCAATTTTTAAAGTTTCAGACAGAAAAGAAAATGTGCGTTCGGTTTATGTCCCGCAAAAGGCCACTGAATGGCTTATTAAATATCTAAATAATCGAAAAGATAATGATAAGGCTCTTTTTATCAACTACAGAAAACGAAAAGAAAATCACTCTTTGCCGCTTCGATTAACCGCTCGCTCAATTGAAAGAATTGTCCAAAAATACGGAAAGGCGATAGATTTTCCATACGCTATAACCCCAGAATTTCTAAGGAATGCCTATATAAAAAGTATCTTGGAAAGTGAACCCAGTATAATAAAAAATATTTATGATCATCAAAATTTAATCGTTAAAAAATATGTGCCGAATATATCTACCGAAATCAGACCAGATAGGTCTAATAAAATAGACTGGGACATGACAGAAAATCGTATTAAGCTGGAAATCCTGTGGCTTAAAAATAATATTGATACTTTACCCGAGGGATATCGAAGTAAGGACATCTTGATTACTTGCGAAGACTGTATTTTGCGGAAACTAGCCGTTTTAATTGTTTCGGGAAAAATCAAAGCGAAAAAAATGAAATTTGAGCAATCACCCTGGAAAGATAACTATGAATTAAATGAAAACCACAGACATGGCGAGGAATGGCACAGAAAAATGATGAATGCTGTGGCTAATTACTTTAAAGGGGACGGATATCAAACCGCCCTAGAACCAATAATAAATTTTGGAAGAGCCGACATAGGAATATTTTCGAAATCCTTAAAATCCCCTATTTATATAGAAATTGGTACAACCTCTTTGTATAAACTTTTGTATAATCTTTTAACCATGGAAAATTCTATCTTTTTGATTATTCCGTCAGAGGAAAACATGATAGAATTCAGAACATAAATATGGAAAAAATAACTCTTCCCTGTTTTGATGATTTTTTACTTAATCTTCAAACGAGCAATCTATCTGAAGAAACTCTTTATAATTACGAGAGGGATTTGGATGTCTTCCAAGCATTTTTAAATGAAATAGGGATCGAATTTCAGAATGTCGACAAAAAAACAATTTTAAATTATAAAGCGTACTTGTCTTCAATTGATAGAAGAACGGCAAAAAACCAGAAAGGAATAAAAAAATTGGGCAGTTACTCGATAAACAGAATGCTCTCTGTTTTAAGGTCTTATGTAAAATATTTAATCGATATGGACTATAAATCACCAATAGCGCCCGAAACAATAAAACTTATTAAAACTGAAAGAAAACATCCAAGAGTTTCCGAATTTGAGGAAATTACGAAATTAATCGAATCCCCCACTCAGTTTGAAAAAAACAAACTAATCGGTCTGAGAAATCGGGCCATGTTAGAGCTTTTGTTTTCAACTGGTATGAGAATCTCGGAACTATTAAACTTTAAACGGGACCAAATAGATAAAAGTGGCAGAATTTTTATCAGGGGCAAGGGGAAAAAAGAAAGATTTGTTTACTCGACTCCAAGGGCACAAAAACACCTAAACAATTATCTAAATAAAAGAGTCGATGATTCCTCTTTTGTCTTTGTTCCCTACTCTGGTAGTAATGTTAAAGAAAAAAATAAAAAAATAACACCAAGTTATTTGCAAAGAAAAATAAAACAATATAGAGAAATGCTGGGCATAAACATTCCTTTGTCTGCCCATTCTATTAGGCATGGTTTTGCTACATATTTGGCCGAACAAGGTGCCAATCCGGCTGCCATTCAAATTTTATTGGGCCACGAGTCGCTGGACACAACGACCCGATACGTCCACGCCTCTGACCGCTATGCTCGCAAAACTCATCAAAAATATCATCCATTGAAAGAATAATTCTCACAATGTTCACCGCCAATTCCACAGCGGAAAAAATTGAAAGAATAAAACTTGACAAAATCTATATATTTGCTATACTGATTTTAGCTCACTTTTAGGAGGTATTTAATGTCTGATAATGAACTCGATAGAGAAGATTACAAAAGAATAGCACAACTCTCAGCTGAACTCGCCAGTCTCGCAATCAAAGAAGATGATTTCGGAAAAGCAGAAAAATTTCTCAAAGACACCCAAAAAGCTATAGACGACATGCGGAAACAACCGTAACACCATGCGGGTCGAGGCAATGCCTCACCCGCTTTTTTTATCTCAAACTATTGACAAAATTTATTATATTTGTTAATATAAAGAAAATCTGAAAGGAGGAAAATAAATCATGAAGATCCTTTTAATTGATCCGCCGTTCCAGAGATTTATGGGATATTATCGATTCTATTTTCCTCTGGGACTTACTTACTTAGCAGCTGTTTTAAAACAGGCGGGGCATGAAGTTCTGATTTACGACGCAGATCACGACCCAAAAGGTTACAGTCTTTCCATGAAGGCAACCGCGCTCAGCCACTGTCACTATCTTGAAGCTTTGCAGAATAACACTCACTACATCTGGCAGGAATATCTTAATATTCTAGAGAAGTTCATGCCAGATATCGTTGGAATCTCTTTTCTGACACCGAAAGTTGGTTCTGCACTTAAGATAGCAAGGCTTACTAAACAGCACCGTAGTGACATTATTGTTGTTGCTGGTGGAGAACATGTTACTGCCAGACCTCAGGATGCTTTGGGTAAAAATATTGACTATGTGGTTTGCGACGAGGGCGAACAGAGTATTTCCATTTTAATCCAACAGATCAGTGAAGGAAGACAGGCGCCAGCGGTTATTAAAAGCCAACTAATTGAGGCGCTGGACACTATACCGTTACCAGCACTGGATTGTTTGCACACCGAATCCTATCGCCCCACTGACATGGGTTTGCTGATTTCAGCAAGGGGTTGTCCGTTTCATTGCGGATTCTGCGCTCTTTCCGTGGTTTGGGGAAATAAAGTCAGGTATCATTCGGTCGATCGAGTTATAAAGGAAATCGTTCTTCGCAAAGAACGTTACGGAACGGAATATTTCTCTTTCCGTAACGGCACATTCACACTGAATCAAAGGTGGGTTACAGACATTTGTCAGCTATTGATTAAAAGACAACTCCGGGTAAAGTGGGAATGTCTTACGCGCGTGGGTCATTTCGATGATGCATTGCTTGAATTAATGAAAGCAGCGGGATGTAATCGGATCCGTATCGGAATAGAATCAGGTAGTCCAAGAATTCTGCACTATATGAATAAAAACATCACACTGGCCCAAATCCGCGAGTCAGCCGAAATACTACATCGCAACGGTATTGCTTGGTCAGCCTACTTTATGCTCGGCGTACCCGTTGAGACGGAAGAGAGCATCCAAGAAACCTTAGCCTTAATTCGGGAAATACAACCTCCCTTTGTGACTTTAGCACGATTCTCTCCGCTACCCGGAACACCGATGTATAAGGAAGTAGTGGAATACGGTTTATTAGACGAAAACACCACCGACTGGAGTTGGGCCGCTAATCAGTCAATGGACCGAGCGTTCGTAAAAGATATGGATCAGACGAGATTCTTAAGCTTAATGCATGAAGTTTCACAGTTCGTTGAAGAGCACAACAAAAAGCACGAAGCTGATCATATTGACATTCGTCTCAAGACATAGCAATGAGGGGGAAGTCCTTTCGCTGGACCCCCCTCTTTTTATACTCTCTTTTCTGATATAATAAGATTAATCTTATGAATACAATAAATAAACATAGAGTATTAATACTGGGCAGTACAGGCTTTTTGGGCTCTGCTCTAATTAGGCTTGCTCCAGAAAAAATCGAGCCTTGGTTAGCTTATAAAGATAAACCAATTGAGGATAGTGGTTATAAGTCAATAAAAATTAATCTTTTAGATTATCAATCTCTGAAGGAGGCTTTTAAAGAAATTAAACCCAACACTATAATTCATGTTGCTCGGATTGATCCAGATGATGAAAATCCAAAAAAAGCGAAAGAAGCCATGGAACAATTAATTGAATCGATTAAACGAATCGGCGCAAAGCTGATCTATATTTCTTCCGATGCAGTATTTGATGGAATAAAAGGAAACTACAAAGAGGAAGACACAACCAACCCAATAACGGATTACGGCAGGGCAAAATTGGCTGCCGAAACTGTAATTAAGGAAAATTTAAGGAATTTTATTATCATTCGAACAAGTTATATATATGGCCAAGGCGCCACCGGCTGGGACAAAAGAACGACTCAATTATTAAATCAGGTCAGAAAAGGCGAAACGGTTCAACGATTTGAAGACATGTATCGTTCGCCAATTCAAGTTGCTGATTTAGCTAAAACAATTTGGCAGCTGATTGAAAAAGGTTTTGATGGAATAATCCACGTAGCCGGTAAAAGGAAAAATATTTTCGAATTCAGCAGAGAGCTTATTAAAGAAATAGGAATGGATACAAACCTTATTAAGCCAGATTCTTTGGCCGGTAAAAATTTAAATATTGCACCAGACACTTCTCTTAACACCGATTTATTCTTAAAAATTATTAAACAGTTCTAAAGAAAACTTTTCCACGTACAACGAACTAAGAATCGTTTAAGGGAAAATGCCTGGGCTCGGAATCGCTTCCGAGCTTTTTTGTTTTAAATTTTGTATAATAATGATATGGTTGAAATTATCAAAACCTCATATTCTGCTTTGGATACTTTCAGACAATGTCCGCTGAAGTATAAGTTTTCCGTAGTTGATAAAATAAGAGTCCCGAAAACAAAAGAGGCGGTTTTTGGCAATAAATTACACGAAACCCTGCAATTCTTCCATAAAAAATCACCCCTCTCCCCTACTTTAGACGAACTTTTGAATTATATTAAAGAAATTTGGCAATCGGACATATTCGGCGACGAACAAACCGATATGGTTTATTTTTCCGAAGCAATTAAAATTCTCAAAAATTATTATGAAAATTACCAAAAAATCAAGGATAAATTCACGGTCCTTGATACAGAAACCCGTTTTGAAGTTCTTCTTGAAAACCCGGACAATAAAGAACAAAAATGCCTTTTAAGCGGAATCATCGACAGAATCGATAAAATTAAAGACGGCATTGAGGTTGTTGATTATAAAACCGCAAAACGCTTTCCCCCGCAAGAAGAGGTGGATAATGCTTTGCAGCTTTCCTTGTATTGTATAGGAGTGATGAACCGCTGGCCCGAATTCGCCAAACACGGCCCGGAAAGTATTAAGCTGACGCTGTATTTTCTAAAACACAATGAAACCATTACCACTAAAAGAACCTTAGAGCAATTGGATAATATCAAGAAACAAACCTGGGAAATGCTTGGGCAAATCGCAAAAAGCGATTTTCCGCCCATGCCTTCGGCATTATGCGATTGGTGCGGATATAAAAAAATCTGCCCGATGTGGAAACATCTATATAAGGAACAAATAACCATTGATGACGAACAAATCAAGAAAGTTGTCGATGAATTTTTCCAACTCAAACAGAATAACAGCCAAAACAATAAAAAAATCAATGAACTAAAACAAGTCATTGAATCGTATTTAAATAAAGAAAATATCGAAAGGGTCTTCGGCGAAAATGGATACATTACCCGTTTAAACCAAGTCCGCTATACCTATGATGAAGAAAAACTAAAAGCGATTCTCGAACCTTTCGGCAAATGGTACGATGTTTTGGGCGTTGATGCGGATAAACTGAAAACAATCATCAAAACTCTGCCACCGCACGTAAAAAGGGAAATTGAAAAAGCGAAAAAAATAGATAAGGAATACAAACTGATAAAAATTACAACAATTAAAAAGAAAAGGGAATCATCATGATTCCCTTTTTTGTCGACAATTTTTAAAGCGTTTTTATCTCCTCTTCTTCGATTGTCTTCACTATCTCATTAACAGAAATTTCCAGTACGTCTTCAGATGAAATTGTCTTTATTGGTACAAAACAGAACACTGCTATTAATCCGGTATGATCATCGTATGATGGCACCGCATAAAGTTTGCATTTTCGACACAGCTCCGCAAGAGCCATTTTTACTCTTGCACTTTTTTTGCTGCCAATGTCTTCGCAGATTACAATGCCTGTCTTTGCCAGCGCCTCTTCGATCTGAAGAATGTGAAGACTACCCTCTCCGTCAAAAATATTCAATATGACTTGTTTCAACTTATCCATTTCCGGATCCTTCTCTCTACATAAACGCTCAATCGCAGTTTCTCTTTCTTTTTCCAATTTAACCTCCTTCTTTTCATCGATTTTGTGCTATCGATATGGTAACAAACTTACGATCGATAGTCAATGGTCAATGGTCATTTGTTTAATCCCGGACAGTTTCCCGCTGGTTTATATCCTGCTTTTTCCGCTGCCTCAATTGAATCAAACCAAACCTTATTCTGCTCACTGATTTGTTTTGCTCCTGGGCATTCGGGTAAGTGATATTTGTCTGAATTTTTAGAACCGACCACCCGCCCGACATCGCTTTGCTCAGTCGCTGGCGGGTAAACTTTACCCTGGGCTTCAATATTCAAATCATCAATATTTGCCTGCTCCA
>CAYHDM010000046.1:0-7185 GCA_964355455.1 uncultured Candidatus Saccharibacteria bacterium | reverse complement strand
TGACTTTTGTTTTTCGGTCATCTCCGAATTTCTCTTTGACTTCTTCGAGCTCACTGCGGATAATTTTTATCATTTCTGTCGGGCTTGAAAGTATTAACAGATAAATTTTTATGTTTGTTTGGATATCTTTCAATTCATCTTCGATTTTTTGTCTTTCAAGTGCGGCAAGTCTGCGAAGCTGCATTTCCAAAATTGCCTGAGCTTGAATTTCCGTGAACTTAAATGTCTTTATTAAGTTTAATTTCGCTTCTTCCGTATCTTTTGATTTTCGAATTAGAGCAATAATTTCATCGATAATATCTAGAGCTTTTTTCAGACCTTCTAATATATGTTCACGCTCGCGAGCCTTCTTTAACAGAAAGAGTGTTCGGCGGGTTACGACTGATTTTCTGTGTTTTATAAATTCATCTAAAAATGATTTCAGTCCAAGTAACTGAGGTTGCCCATTTACTAAGGCCAGCATATTGGCGTTAAAAGCCGTTTGAAGCGGAGAATATTTATATAATAGATTTAAAACTTTTTGTGGCCTTGCTTCACGCTTTAATTCAATGACAACTTTCATTTTATTTTTATTACTAATATCCTTTATAGCGCTAATATCTTTTACTTTTTTAAGCTGAACAAGTCCGGCGATTTTTTCTATCATTGTGGCTTTATTGACTTGATATGGAATTTCAGTAACCACAATCGAGAACTTTCCGCCCTTCTCTTCTTCAATTACTGCTTTTGCTCTTTGGATAATCCGCCCTTTCCCTGTCGCGAAATACTTTAAAGTTTCAGACTGGTCGTAAATGATTCCTCCCGTTGGGAAATCCGGGCCTTTTATCACTTTAACCAATTCTTCAAGTCTCACCTCGTTTTCAATATTCCAATCCTTAACTAATGCTTCGGTTTCTATTAAATTGTATGCGCTGATAATTCTTTTTTCAGTTGCCGATTCTTTTACTTCGGATTTGTCAAAAATTAAAAATAATCCGTCAATAAGTTCGCGTAAATTATGTGGAGGAATATTCGTCGCCATTCCAACAGCAATACCCGCGGCTCCATTCATTAATAAATTCGGAATTACGGCAGGGAGAACAGTCGGTTCTTTATGTTCAGCCGAAAAGTTATCGGTAAAATCAACTGTATCCTGATCGATGTCTTTTACTAAATAATCAGAAATTCGATCAAGTCGGCATTCAGTATAACGCATCGCGGCTGCAGGATCTCCGTCGACTGTTCCCCAGTTGCCCTGCCCGTCAATTAGCGGGTATCTTAATGAAAAATCCTGTGCCATACGAACTAAAGATTCGTAAATGGCTTCGTTCCCATGAGGATGATATTTCCCCATTACATCTCCGACGAGTGTTGCGGATTTTCTGTATTTTGAATCGGCTGTCAGATTAATTTCGCTTGCGGCATAAACAATTCTTCGGTGAACCGGCTTTAATCCGTCACGTACATCCGGAAGCGCGCGTGAAACAATAACACTCATCGCGTAGTCCAGATAAGATTTTTTCATTTCGCGGCTTATGGGTGTCTGGATTGTTGACCCTGCCTGTAAATCTTCTGATTCTCCAATTTCTTTTAAATCTAGTTGGTCTGTCATGTTTGAGACGCCTCCACTGCGTTTCGGCTAGCATTCTCGCTAGCTCGAAAGTAATTAATTATTGAACTTTTTCGGGATATCTGGACTTATACGCATCCATAGCTTTTCTTATTAAATCGTAAGCATGTTCCCTTCCGCTGAATCCTTTTATTTTGACTGTTCCCGGACCGGTTTGGGCGTACTTATACATTTCCATAAAAGTCTGAAGGTCTTTTAGTTCATACGGAGGAAGATCATTTATATCATGTATGCGGCTTTGTCTCGGATCTTTATCATTTACGCAAATTATCTTTGGATCATTTTTGCCGCTGTCTTCCATATGCATTATTCCAACTACCCTGCCCGTAACAAGAGTCCCGGGTAAAATCGTGCCTGATGAATAAACAACCGCATCAAGCGGATCTCCATCTGAAGCATTCCACGTTTGAGGAATATCGCAATACGCAACCGGATAATGAACCGGTCCGTATAAAACGCGGTCAACTTCCAGTACTCCATATTCATGATTGTATTCGTATTTAACAAAATCTCCTTTTGAAATTTCGACAATAAGTTTCAATATTGCGGGAGCCTCTTTTTGTTTTACCGTATGGAATAAACTCATGTTTTATTTCAAATTCTCGTTAAAACTAAAAAAGCCGCCGCGCCAATGACGTTCCCCAGTGTGGAAACAAACATCAGCTGATCAGCATACTTTTTAGAATCAATGAGACCTATTAAATATAAATAGATACTTGTCCCAAAAATGAGTGCAGCAAGCGACTCATCATTGCCGAACCTTATTATAAGCACTAAAGCAAGTATTGTAAAAAGACCATACAACAATGGAAGAAAATGAGCGATTTCATTTTTCTCAAAAATTTCTTTTAGTTTATTTCTATATTTTGCCGACTCATAAATGATCACGATTGCCAAAAACATCCAGCCGGCCTGATTCCCATTTATCAAATTAAACCTAATTATTTGTCCCTCGTTTTCGCGTATTTCGGTCGCGGCAATCAGAAACATTAGTGGGGTCAATTTATAGACAACACTTTCGAACTTTTCATAATTAATTTCCATTGTCTTGCGAATTATGGTTATGTATAGATACGCGAACAGAAAAGCCAATGCTATTCCCAAAAGACCTGATATTCTGTACGGCAAAAGAGTTAGAAGGATAATTTCATTAACATCGGTTATTATGGATTTGGGCTTTATGAAAAGTTCGATTATGCCGACCGCAAGTCCACATAGTAACGGGAACAAAATAGTTTCAGTTCCGATTTCTTTGAAAAGCCAGTAAGTGAACCCCCATAGAATCAATGGAAGTATAGTGGTCACTATCACTACGGTTTTCATTTTAAATTTTGTTTGAATTGATTTGAGGTTAGAACCCAGCGCAATCAGAAGAAAATAGAGTGCCAATCCGATTAAAAGGAGCATCGGAATTGTAAGCATCACGGTTTCTGTATCTATTTTATTAAATCCCCTGAATTTTGTGATACCGCTGTTAAAGACAATTCCGCCAAGTATAACTACGTTAAGCAAATTAAGAGATCTCTCGAGGTTCTCCTTTTGAATTTGGAAATAATAAAAAGCTAAATTTATTCCGATTAAAAAGGATGAAACAAAATTGATATCTATGGTAATGAGATATAAAGCTAACGCCCCGATTACAATTAATATTGCATCGAGCCCGAGCTCGGATTTTTTATGTGATCCTAATCTGCTATATAAAATATAGATTATGACGGCGCCTAAAACGCCGGAGATCAACCCATATACACTTAATCCGAATAAGTAAAAAATTAGTATCGGGAAAGTTATTAATGCCAGTAAATTTGAATTTAGATTTCTATTTGCCATGGTTGTCAATTTTATGCATGCAGGTCTAAATCTGCATAAGTTGCGTTTGCCTGCAAAAATAGTTTTCTGGGCGCGACTTCCTTGCCCATTAACATCTCGAAAACCTCATTTGCCTCTTCGGCATCGTCGATTTGAATTTGTTTTAACACCCGTGTTTTCGGATTCATTGTAGTTTCCCACAACTCATCATAATTCATTTCTCCAAGACCTTTGAACCGGCTGATATTATATTTGCTTCCTGAAGTTTGCATTTTTGCCTCGAATTCATCCTTTTCGGCTTCATCTATTATATATTTTTTGTTTTTCCCCCATGTCGCTTTATAAAGTGGGGGAACTGCGGCGTACACCATGCCTGCCTCAACGAGTTCTTTCATATGCCTAAACAGAAAAGTCAGGTGGAGCGTTCTGATATGTGATCCATCCACATCGGCATCAGTCATTATAATAATTTTGTGGTATCTAAGGTTTTTCAGCTCAAATGTATCCCCTATTCCGGTCCCTAAAGCTTTTATGAAGATGACATTTTTATCTGATTTAACAATTTGATCGAGGCGTGCGCGTTCAGTGTTTAAAACTTTTCCAAATATCGGAAGTATTGCCTGATATTCACTATCCCTAGCCTGTTTGGCGCTATTATGGACAAAAATCCCTGAGGCTAAAGCAAAATTGTGTGTGTTCTCTACTTCTAAATCATAAACATCAATATGCTGATTAAGAGCAAGGATTTTTTTTATCCTGTGATTGTAATTTTGAACCGCTTCTAGCATGGCTTTCTCATCCCCGCTGAAAAATCTTTCAGAGATTGTTTGATATTTGAGTAAACTTTTGTCCTTTGAATTAAGACGCAACTCCGCGTAATTTTTTTCGTTTATAGATCCTTTGTCGATGGATATTTGGTGCATCGCGCTTAAGGCTTTGGTTAAGTATGTTTGATTATAAGAAACTTTTCTTTTCTTCCTAAACTCATCAGTCCATTGTGCTTTTGTCTTCTCGCTTCTCCACAGGCGAAGCTCAGAATTTGCCCATTGTTCGGCTGCAGTTGCACTTAAGAACTTTTTTAACTCAGGGTTTTTAGCAAAGAAATCTGAAACTTTTATCGATTGGGATTTTCTATTTTCAGATTCAGCCCAGTATTTTTTCTGTTCCAGATTTAATCTTTCCTTATTCTGTTTACGATATTTGCCGTTACTAATGTAAAAGTCATGGAATTTTTTTGCCATAAACTCTTTGTACCCCTGCCCTTCCCACTGTTTTTTTGCTCGTTTGCTTAATAGTTTTCTCATTTCGGGCGTAGTCATAGATTTGCGAATTTTTTCTCTAAATTCCGGGGTTTTGCGTAGTTTTCTTAATTTCTCTTTCACATCTTCCCTTAAAATAGTTTTTTCAGCCATTTCAGCATGAAGTGTGAGGTGATCATTTTTAGTTAGCCGGTTTATATTCGATGGATTGTTATTAAGTTTATTAAAGTCAACATGATGTCTGTGGTCGCCGTCATCAATACTATAAACTTTGTTTTTCAAATTTAATTTATTGGCCAATAAATGTGTAAATATCCACTTATTATGCTTCGGATTAAAGACTAATTCATATCCCTCGATTGTAATTCGCCTGTCCAATTCAGACAATTTTCTTCTCAGTGGCATCAACGAATCCGATGTACTTAAATCCTTTGCCTTCATATATGTTCCATCACGCAACATGAAAAGATGGTCAGGAGTGCACACGACTTCTTCATCATTATCCAATATCACTTTCATCACTTTCGCGTTTTTTTTCGTTATTCTAGGGTTTAAAATAGGAGCCAATCCGATCTCTCCATTTTCTTTGATGGTGTAGCAATAATTCTGTTTTCCAGTTTTATGTTCTTCTACCAGTTCGGTAAAACTTATATTTCTGCCATCTGCTAAGGCAACTTTTGTATCACCCGAGAAACAACCCCCGGCCGAATCTCCTTCAACTATGAATATTTCAGCTCTTGCAGCTTCTTTTGTTCGGCAATCTGCTAGTTTACCGGGCAAACCCGAACCTTCCAAAGCTCCCTTGCGAATAATCGCATCTCTTGCCGCTCTCGCTGCTTTTCTGGCCCTTGCGGCGAGTAAACTTTTTCCGATTATGCTTTCGGCATCTCTAGGATTTTCTTCAAAAAACTGATCTATTGCCTCCTTAGCAACGCTTTCCGTAATGTTTCGGGCTTCGGGCGTTCCAAGTTTAGATTTAGTTTGCCCTTCAAACTGTAAACGCTCGGAGGGAATTTTTATAGAAACGGCAATAGTTAGACCTTCGCGCGAATCGTCTCCCGTTAACTTTTCTTCATCTTTTTTGAATACGCCCACTTTGTTTCCATAATCATTAATTGATTTTGTCAAAGCGGTGCGAAATCCCGTTAAGTGTGTTCCGCCTTCAGGAGTTTTAATATTATTTGCAAAAGACTGTTCATTTGGAACAAAAGTATCGGTATATTGAAAAGCAATTTCTACCGTGATGCCCTCCTGCTCTTTTAGTGCGTAACAAATATTCGGATGAATAACATCTCTGTTCCTGTTTAAAGAACTTATATATGAACGAAGCCCGCCTTCAAAGTAGAATGATTCAATCGTATCGTTTCTTTCGTCAATTAATTTAAATTTAAGTCCTGAGGATAAATACGCAAAAGTTCTGACTTGAGATCTTATTGTTTTGTAATCCCATGCTATAGTTTCAAAAATTTCGGTATCGGGCATGAAATAAGTTGTTGTTCCACGGTCAAGCGCCGCTACCGACTTATCTTCAAATTTGGATTTCAATAATGCGACTGATTTTACGGTGTCTTTTATTTTTCCCCGAGAGTATTCCTGATAATAAAGTTTGCCGTTTTGGCGGACTTCAACTCGGCACTCTGTAGATAAGGCATTTACGACGGAAGCACCGACACCGTGAAGGCCTCCTGAAACTTTGTAGCCTCCTCCTCCGAATTTGCCTCCGGCATGGAGTTTGGTCATAACAAGTTCAAGTGCAGATACTCCATATTCTTTTTTAATTCCGACCGGAATTCCACGTCCATTATCACTAACAATTGCGGAATTATCTTTTTGCAAAGTGATAATTATTTCGTTTGCGAAACCTGCTACGGCTTCGTCAACAGAGTTATCGATAACTTCCTTTAAACAGTGATGGAGGCCGATTGCGTCGGTTGACCCGATGTACATCCCCGGCCTAACTCGCACCGGTTGAAGACCTTCTAAAACCTCGATATTTTGTTCGGAATAATTATCAACTTGATTGCTTTTTGCTTTATTTACAGGCATATTTATATGATTAGTGTATCAAAAAGTGGAAGATTTTTCCAGTCTCCGATTCGTGGTAACAATACCGTTATAAAGCCGTCGTAAGTTGATAAATCGGCAAAATAACTGACACAACTAGAAGACCGACGAGACATCCAAGCAGAATCATGATTAACGGTTCCATCGCGACTGAAAGATTCCTTACAATCTTATCAACTTCTCCTTCGTAATATTTGGCTAAATTATTAAGTCCCTGGTCAACGGTGCCCGTTTCTTCCCCAACCATTAGCATTTGTGAAACTAAAAGAGGAAATTGGTCCTCTTTTGCGATTGCCTGTGAAAGAGGATAACCATGTTTAACATCCTCTATAAAACCTTCCACTGCTTTTTTATAAATCACATTCGGCATGCCGTCTTTTACAATTTCTAAAGCCTCGACAAGCGGAACTCCCGCCTGGGTTAACAATCCGAGGGTTCTGGTAA
>CAYHDM010000045.1:0-7191 GCA_964355455.1 uncultured Candidatus Saccharibacteria bacterium | reverse complement strand
AGGTGCTACAGTTTTTTGACCATCCTGAACTTTCTGATCTTTACTTCCAAGCGTAGCGAGGAAGCTAGGCGAACTTTGGTGAGCCGTATACCCTTCAATTGCGGCATCGGTCAAAACCTTCAGAATAAGCCCGATGGATTTAATCGCGTCATCATTAGCCGGAATTACATACTGAACATCCCTCGGATCGCTGTTTGTATCGACTATTCCAATAATTGGAACTTTAGCGGCTTTGGCCTCGCGAATGGCGACTTTTTCTTTCTTAACGTCGATGACAATCATAGCGTCAGGATATTTTTTGATACCGCGGATTCCTCCGACGACTTCTTCTAATTTATCAATTTCGCGATCAAAATCTAATCTTTCTTTTTTGGTGTACTTATTGAGGTCGCCTTTTTTCTTGGCTTCGATCAAGAAATTAAGGCGGTCTACTCTCCCTTTTATGGAATTGTAATTGGTGAAAGTTCCTCCAAGCCATCGCTTGTTAACAAATAGAAGACCGGATTTTTGCGCCATATCCTTTACGATTTGGCTGGCCTGGCGCTTTGTTCCGACAATAACGATCTGCTTGCCCTGGCTTGTGAGATCATAAACATAATCAGCTGCTTTTTGAAGAAATTCCTGGGTTTTATAGACATCGATAACCTGGCTTTTGTTATCAACTCCATAAACGAATTTATCCATAAATGGAGATCTTCGCTTCATCTGATGACCAAAATGAACCCCGGCCTCTAACATTTCCTCTACTTTTGGTAGTTTTGTGTTTTTCATATTTTATTGTTTTTTTATTTGTGAAAATCAGAAATAAAATTTGAGAAAAATTCCGCAGTCCTTTCATCTGTCGAAGACTAGATATGGCGAGGACTTTTCGAAAATTTTGATTTCTGATTTTGGCTCCTTAACCCTCTGATCGGACAAGTAGGACCCAGGAGCTGCGTCCGATCATGCGTAATGCGAATATTATAACATAAGAATCTTTACTTTTTTCTTCGAAGCACGTTTATGTGAACTCATACTTGCCCGTCTTGGGTTTCTAGCCAATTCCATTTCATGTATTACATCTTGTATATCCATCTCACCCCGACCTACTTTTATTAAATATGGATCAACCACTTCAGAATAGAGACCGTATATATATTCACATTGTTCAGCACGTTGAACATCGGGATCACGATGCTGTAAGAAAAGTTCTACCGAAGCCAAAATTCGCTCTGTCTCCCTCAAGTATTCTGCTGCCTGAGGATCTTCCCAAAGAGCTTCTAAAGCTCGTTCAACTTGATAATAATCATCTCGGTATCTATCAGGAGGAACTCCAAGGTATCTCGCCCTTTCACATTCGAATAGAAAAAGCGTCCCAGTTGCAACTTCTTCAACTGAGCCTTCCGTATAGCCGTCCCTATATACATCTCCGAACTCAGTGAACAGAATCTCCCCGACTGCTAAATCGTCAGAACATAGACCTTCCAATAAAGAGGTCTCTTCGCCCTCATTGATCTCGCCGACAGGAAAACCTGCGATCATATAATTTCACCTTACGCTTTTAGGAAAAGAGAAACAAGATTATTTTTTAGCTGGGGTAGATTTCTTAACGGAATTTTCTTCACCGACCGCTAATCCGTCTTCACCAACAACGGGCTTAGTCCAACTCGCATAATCGCAGGCAGGATATCTTGAACACCCGTAAAACATTTTTTGTTTTTTAGTTCTTTTCATTACAACTTCTCCGCCTTCAGTAGCGCCGCACTTCGGACATTTCATACCGGCTTTTTTAAGAATAGCCTTTGTGAATTTGCATTTCGGATAATTTTCGCACGCAATAAACTTGCCGAACCGACCCTCTTTTATAGTCAGCTGACCTCCACATTCAGGACATTTTTCATTTAAGTTAGGAATCTCTTCGCTTACTCCGGCCTCTTCATTTTCGCTTTGCTGTGCGGCGGTTTCCTCAGTCTCAATCGGACGCGCGTATTTACAATCGGGATATTGATCACAGCTTAAAAATTTGCCGAATTTGCCGAGCTTTACGATTAAATGACCCTTGCCACATTCGGGACAAACTTCGTCGGTCTTTTCAATAATAACAACATCATCCTTCTTAATTTCTTTTCTCTTCGCGGCAACTAGAGTTTCAAACGGTTTATAAAAATCAGCTAATAATCTATGCCAATCTAATTGGCCGTCGGCAACTTCATCGAGCCCTTCTTCCATTTCCGCAGTAAAATCAACATCTACAATTTGCGGAAAATGTTCTGCTAACAAATCATTTACGACCATTCCGGTATCAGTTGGATATAAAGATTTTTCAATTTTCTTGACATAGCCTCTCGTTTGAATTGTCGAAATAATCGAGGCATAAGTGGAAGGTCTTCCAATGTTAAAACTTTCTAATTCACGTACTAGCGATGACTCGTTATATCTTGGTGGAGGAGCCATCTCTTTAGATTCCTCTCTGACTTCGCTTAATTTGACTGCGTCGCCTTCTTTTATTTCCGGCAATATCTCATCTTTTTTCTTGTTTGAATAAACTTTCAGATATCCATCAAATTTTACAACTGAGCCTTTAGCTTCAAATGTGTATTTTTCGGAGCCTTTAGGATTTTCTATTGATGCCTTTGTATTCCCAAATATTGCAGGAGCCATCTGGCTTGCGATTGTTCTTCTCCAGATAAGCTCATAGACTTTTCTTAACTGGGGATTTACCGCTTTGGGTAACTCTTCAGCTCTAATTGTTACGTCGGTCGGGCGAATTCCTTCGTGGGCCTCCTGAGTACGAGCACCTTTTTTACCTTTAAAGTATCTTTCGTGAGCGAGCATATAGTTTTCTCCATATGCGCTTCTTATGAATTTACGGATATCCTTGACGGTATCGGGATTTATATTGATGCTGTCGGTTCGCATATAAGTGATATATCCTCCCTCGTATAACTTTTGGGCGAGCTGCATAGTTCTAGCGGGAGAATACCCCAAATTCGAGCTTGCCGCCTGCTGAAGTGTAGCTGTCGCGAACGGAGGGCTTGGATGGCTTTTTATGTCTTTCGACTCAACCTGGCTGACCGCAAATTCGGCGTTTTTTATGTTATCTATAGCCTTTTTCGCTTCCTCTTCGCTGTCTATTGTGGTTTTTGAGGCTGTGTATTCTGAAGCACCTGTCCCCGCTTGGCGGGGAAAAAGTTTGAACTTTTGCTTTTGATAAATTGATTCATCGTTTATTTTTACAAGCTTCGTTAATAGCTGGTTCTTACTTTGCGTAGCAATGCTAGCCGAACCTCGTGAGGCGTCTTCTTTTAGGAAATCGGCAAAAATTTCATAATATGGAAGTTTATTAAAGCCCTTTATTTCGCGCTCCCGCTCGACAATTAAACGAACCGCCACAGATTGTACTCGTCCGGCGGATAATCCATAGCGAATTTTCTCCCAAAGTAGTGGAGATAACTTATAGCCTACGAGTCTGTCGAGTATTCTGCGGCCCTGCTGGGCGTCAATTAGGTTGGTATCCAATTTACGGGGATTCTTAAATCCTTTCAGTACAGCATCTTTTGTGATGGAGTTAAAAGTTACTCGATAAACCTTCGGATTTTCTCCTTTTTTATTTTTTACCTTTGTGGCGACCTGATAGTTTGCATCTTTGACATTAGAATCTTCTGGATATTTTTCATTATTCATTAAATATGCCACGTGCCAGGCAATTGCCTCCCCTTCACGGTCAAGATCAGTAGCTAAGTAAATTGCATCTGCATCTTTTGCAGATTTTTTGAGATCGCGGACAACATCTTTTTTATCCGGAGATATCACATATTCAGGTTCGAAATTGTTCTCAACATCAACACCTAACCCTGATTTAGGTAAATCACGCACATGACCAACCGAAGATAAAACTTCATAGTCTTTACCTAAAAATGATGCTAATTTCTTTGTTTTAGATGGGGATTCAACCACCACAACGTTTCTCATAAGCTCTTATGTTAACAGATCATGTCAAGTTAACGCTACCACTAACTGTACACGAAAATTATATTTTTGGCATTCACCTAAGTGCTGATAACCTTCCGGCAATATCTTTTATAATATATCCTGAAAGCTCTAATTTGGATAACTTCGCATTTAATTCACTAATAGGCATCTTCAAAACTTCAGCTAACTTAGGAGCTGTCGCCATCTGATCAAGTTTTTCGATTGTGTCAAGTAGTTTCACTTCATCGGTATCAAGATTACTATGAAAGTTAACTGTTCCGGGGGCAATTTTATTAAAAAACATCAATATATCCTGTGGAGAAGTGGCTATATGCGCTCCCTGTTTGATTAGCCAGTTAGTGCCGTTTGAATTTTGATTATAAATTGATCCGGGCACTGCAAAAACATCTTTCCCCTGCTCTATTGCGTATCCAGCCGTAATTAAGCTGCCGGAATTTTCTCCTCCTTCAATTACCAGAACGGTTCGGGAAAGTGCTGCTATAATGCGATTTCTTTTTGGAAACGTCCACTTTGCTGCGGGAGCATCGGGTTCATATTCTGATACAACTGCTCCGGCTTTTAATTCCAATATTTTCTCATACATGTTCTGTGCGTACCCATAATGCTTTAGGTAATCGTGTCCATAACCCAAGACTCCGAGTGTTTTTCCACCGGCACTTATAGCCGCGTTATGAGCTTCTATGTCGATTCCGTACATCAGCCCGCTTACGACTGTTAAGCCTACTTGTGCTAAGGCACCTACAAATTCACGGCAGACACGTTTGCCATATTCGGAGACCCGCCGTGAGCCCACTACGGCGATCGAATTGTTCAAATTGGGAATTACTCCCGAATAATACAACTGCTCAATAGGAGGATCTATGTTCGCTCCTTCTATTATCTTGAATTTTGTGGAGTTTAAGTCCACTTTTTTCCATTCCATGTCATTAAACTTAGCTGGAGGAGGTTAAAAAAATCTGTCCAAATTATTAAATCGAAGTAAACTTCTTATTAAAATGGTTGCTATAACTGACAAAAAATGGTTTAATATTCGCATGTCCCGAGTTTGTCAAATTTGCGAAAAAAAATCACAGAAAGGCAAGAAAATAGCTTTGATATGGGGAGTCAAGTACCGCAGTATCAGGCATAGACAGCCAAACCTTCGAAAAACCACTATTTTGGTTGAGGATATCCCCGTTCAGGTAAATATCTGCACTGACTGTTTAAGAACGGTTAAGCAGAATAAGATCTTCGGGGTTTCGTATCCCGAATATATATCGGCGGAAGCTGCAAAAGCCGAAACAAAGGCATAAAAATTTTCCGGCTACTCCATTAGATATCCCAGCCCGTGAATCGTTTCGATGTATTTCTCCTGAAAAGGCTTTTCGATTTTATCCCTTAAGCGCTTCATGTGGACATCCACTGTATTCGTGAAAACACTGATATTCGCGTCCCAAACATGTTCTAAAATCTCGCCGCGCGTCAGCACCCTTCCCTTGTTAGTCAACATAAACTCAACAAGCTGCATCTCCTTTTTTCTCAAATTGACACGGCTTTCATTATGAAACAGAGCTTTTCTTGACCTATCGAACATTAAATTGCGAAGAGATAATGTCTTGCTGTAAGCTTCTTCTGATCTTGCCGCCCGCCGCAGTAGAGCCTTCATTCGGGCTTTCAGTTCCCGCACGTTAAAGGGCTTGATTAAATAATCATCTGCCCCTCTATCAAAAGCCATATCTATATCGGAGACCGAAGATTTTTCGGAAATCACCATAATCGGGATTTCCTTCAAATTAGTTTTAAGAAGCTGGCACAAATCCTGGCCATCCATATCAGGAAGCATTAGATCTAGCAAAATAATGTCATAATGGGAATTGTAAGCGAGTTTTTCGCCTGTGTGAGCACTTTCCGCAATATCGACTATATATAGTCATCTTTCAGAATTCTCTGTAACCTTCGAACTATTCGTGGATCATCGTCGATAATTAATGCTTTCATTCTTTTAATCTAGCTATATATCCTTAATAATTTATTAACAAATTATTAACTGTTGTTAAACGGATTATGAACAAACGGAATGAAAAAGCAAGAGACATTGATATTTAGAGATTATTAAAAGATAAACAAGCCGGGTTTTCGCGGGAGGCTTTTCGAATTCAAAAATATTTATAGGATGAAATGGCAGGCGGGATGGGGCTCGAACCCACAGTCCGGGTTTTGGAGACCCGTGGTTTACCAGTTAACCGACCCGCCTATATATCTGCTCTAAGAATTATAGATGCGGAGCAGCATTTTGTCATTGGAAATTTAATTGTGGAAATACCGCTTATCGAAACAAAAAAAACTACTAGGGGTAAAGTGCGGTGTTTGCAGGTTACCCCTAGCCTGGTGGAACTGTGTAGTTGAACGTGTTAACGATCGAAACCCTTAAATCCAATAATCGTCTCTACGATCTCCCGGCTGGCCCGGTCAAGCGAACTCGAGAAGACATGTTGATACTCTATCCGTAAATTTACCTCAACACGACCTCTCTCGTATTCGATCGGTACTAGCACCGGAATCACAACCCCGACATAGACTCTTCTTGCCCTATGGTCTATAACCTTAGAAAGCCCTTGGGGAAACACACTCCCGGGCTCTATGGTGTGTATGTCTCTGTCCCCATCAGAAACACCCAACCCCCAAATGTCGGGGGGATACGCACGGGCGACCTGGATTGTCTCAGAGTATCCCCGTAACAGCCAAGAATCCCAAATCACCGTCTCCGGTGATTGCTCAACATATCGCCGTATCCGAGAACCTCTTTCCCTCACCCATTTCCACAAAACCATCCGACCCTCTTCTGTCGGGATCGACAGCGGGCTCAACAGAACTTCCCACCTCACCATGGGATCTTCTATTACTTTCACCGTGGTGGAAATACCCCCTATGTCACCGGTGATCGTTCCATCCTTAGCCGCCAAAACCACGTTATACAACCGCCCTAAGGCCATACTTGCATCCAAAGGCATGATTCTCCCCTTTCTTCTATCGATAAAATGTGCAATACATTGTCTCACCGAGGATTATAGGCTATGAAGTCTTGAAATTCCACTAAGGCACTAATGTTAATTTGTAATTTCGGAATTGATATCAAAAGTCGGGGCAATATTTGTGCTTCTTGAATGAATTACCCTCGAAATGTTCGCAAGCCACTGTTTTAGAATCACACTTCTTGCTGCTGTGTTTCCCTGGCGTAGT
>CAYHDM010000044.1:6437-7217 GCA_964355455.1 uncultured Candidatus Saccharibacteria bacterium | reverse complement strand
GTTTTTGGTGTGTAGATTTTGTGAGAATTGGCTGGGATTAAATTACAGCTTTTTCTCTAGAAATTTCCAATACCGATTCAAGTGCAGAAAGCAACTCTTTAATGCCGCTGCTTCCGCTAAAATGTCCTTTACCATGCTCAATAATAATTTCTGCTGCCAAGTTATCTTTAAAGACAGCTGCATCGGAAATTGGGACAAGCGGGTCATCATCCGAAAAAATTCCGATAAATTTATTTGAATGGGATTTAATTTTTGTCCAATCTAGTGGTGTTTCGAGCCAGGGTTTAGCAATCTTTTCATCTTCTTCTGTTTCATACGCTTCATCTGTCAGGTGAGTCCAACCGGCTAGAAATACAGCTCCACCGATTTTCGAATCCTCAGGCAAAGACTCCAAGTAGCGTAAGATTGTTTGAGCTCCAATAGAGTGTCCAAAAAGAAAAGTATTTTCATTTGGAGCACCTACCTGTGACTTGAGAAAAGACACCCAAGTTTCTATTCTGGGTCTTAATGGGTCAGGCATTAAAGGATTAAAAACCAGAAAACCCCTATTTTGAAGTTCGCTCTTAAGCCACGGGAAGATTCCCTCTTCGGGATGACCATCCCAGCCATGGATTATAAATACTCTTTTTTGCATTGATACGGATAATTTACCACAATCTTCTGGTGGGCCTGAGAGGATTCGAACCACTGACCTCTTCGATGTGAACAAAGCGCTCTAACCAGCTGAGCTACAGACCCATTTTACTTCTTCTGGTGGACCTGAGGGGATTCGAACCCCTT
>CAYHDM010000044.1:0-6427 GCA_964355455.1 uncultured Candidatus Saccharibacteria bacterium | reverse complement strand
GCTCTAGCCAACTGAGCTACAGGCCCGTAAACAACCTATCCGAAATACGAAAATCCAATCGGCACAGTGACTATTTTAATACATTTTGAGGATTCGCGCGTTATATATTAGGCTGGATGCAGACGCAGACTTAAATTAGTATTCTCCCCTTATCTTCTCTTATTCAACTCGCTCTTCAGAAAATCCACCATCTCATTTGTTGAGGGATCAGCCTTATGAAAACCTGCAATATTAAAACTCACGACACTCCCGATAATTATAAGCTCTAAAAGTTCGTTGAATTTGCCGTGGCCTCCAAGTGTGATTGAAACATCCAATATCCCCGCTTTTTTCGTGATTTTACGGGTTATCTCAAACCGGTCCTGAATTTCCTTCGAATAATGTCTCGACATCACGTAGACAAAAATAAAATCATCTTTTAATTGATGAGGAAACGACAATCCGTCCAGAAAGTGATGATTCATATTGGGAATTTCATAAGTGAATCCGACATGTTTAGAGGTTTCGTTCAAAAAGTTGCGCCAGATGTGAGCACCTGTTGTTAAATGCTCGGCGGAGACAAAGATCGGAATCCTCCCCATTATTTTTTGCGAAACCTGCGAAGGCATTTTTTCGTCTTTTTGAATGACATTTATAAAATTCTTCATGTACAGATAGGTTTCTTTCGCGTTTTGCTGATTAAAATCCAAAAATCCGAGTTTTGAGAAAATTCCGAGTGTCGCACCGAGTGTATAGCCCATTCCGGTTCGGGGAACTCCCGACGGATTATATTTGGGCTTAAAAATATAGGCCGGCACTTTATTTTTTTCAGATACGTTCTGCAGCTTTCCTCCTGAAGTTATTGAAATAACTTTGCATCCTTTACTCAGACCCTGATTAAAAGTTGAAAGCGTTTCCTCGGTATTGCCTGAGTAGCTTGTAGCTACAAGCAAGGTTTTTTCATCCGCATAGTCAGGAAGGTTATAGTCGCTTACTAAATTTATTGGGATTAAAAGCTTTTCATTCGCAAAAATTGATTTTAAAGCCAGTCCTCCGAATATTGATGCTCCCATCCCTGAAATTATTGCATCGCTGATTTGGGAATATTCTTCGGGGATTTCAAGTTTGCGCGATTCCTCCCACGCCTGCTTAAATTGATCCGGATATGAATATATGGATTTCAAATAGGTATCTTTGGGCATCATCACTATTCTATCAGCAGGTTTTAATGAGGCAAGTTGAAGAAAAGCGACAAAGGCTGGCAACTTATATGCTAATTGCCCCAAATAGGTTTTTGGGGTTATAATTCTGCCTATTGTCTATGGCTGGTGGGATTCCCCCAATACATACAACTGAAGATGAAACAGCCGTTTTGCCTATTAACTTAGAATTGGCACAAACCATTGTAAGTGATTTTCTTTCAATGGGACCTGAAGCGGCGTTTAGACCAGCCGGCTATGACGACACTTCTATTGCAAGAACGGCAGATATGATCGGATTACTAGATACCGTTCCCCTTAATTCAATTTCAAAATATACCGGTGACTTTCTGAATTTTGGGGAAACGTCTCCCGGTAGAAGATGTGAGATTCATGCCGTAAATATAGTGGATGGCCCAAGCTGGGCTCACTTTGCCGCGATTGACCCAAAGTTAAAAATATTCAGCGACCATGTTGTCGCAGAATTAATATTAAGCCGGGCAGGAATTGAACTTACCCCGCTCGACCTTTTCAGTATGGCAATGTTTACAAGGTTCGGCGGAAACGGCGATTCAGAGATTCAGCCCTATTCAATTTTGGAGTGGAGAAATGATGACACCATGAACATTTCCTTTTTATATCCGGCATCTGACGCCAGAACTAATCCGTTAAGAACTTATAAATTAGGGGTCAGAAGGTTTAAGGACATAGTATTTTCGTCTGGAGAATTTGACGTATATGTAAGAACAATGGAAAAAAGCGACCCAAAAAGAAAGAAAAGAAATCCATGGCTGAATTTGGTACTTCCACCAATAGTATCCCCACCAAATCTATGCCTTGTTAATTAAACCTGCATTATTCACAAAACCCCGTAAGCCAGCTTCTGTTGTCTAAACTCTTCATGTGGATAAATCTTTTCCTTCCGGAAAGACCACATGCGTCTGTTTAGCGCACATAATCTATCTAAGCTCCGTCTTTTGATCGCATTGTTCCCCGTAAGTACGGGGACAAACTCGCCGGGTAAGCTATTGCGATAATTCGCGGATTGCAACAGGGAGGATTGCTCGTTCCAGGTCATTCCATACCTTTCGGCTTAGGAATTACTCGTCTCTATAGCTCTCGACTGCGGTCAATTCCGCGGCCGTGCTTTGGAATTTCTTCCTTGGCAACTATCGGGTCTGCCCCCTTTGACAGGGACAAGTCCGTGGCGCGCCTTCACGCGCCCACCCTACCCTATGTTGGCTGGACTTTCCTCTTCTTGTTTTTTACAACAAAAAGGAATGTGCCAGGTTTCGTGACTAATTGGGTGTATTATAACCCATTTGACAAGTTATTCTAAGGATTTTATCGTCGCATTGCCATTTTTGTCGATTACAACGCGAATTTTAAGATCTCCCTTTCGAGCCAGGGCTTCAATCTCACCCCCAGTTCCTTCAGGTACAAAATAGGATTCAATGCCGTATTTGACAGTCATACGCATGTTTGCAGACGTTTCTAGGTTTTGTGGTATTTCCCTATTTCCTGTAACAACTCCATTTATGTAAAACTCGCCGTATGAAGGCTGTACGGTTGAAAATTGAGGCATTCCGGTATTTGGAGCGTAAATACTGCCGTCGTTGTTAAGTCTCAGGTAAATTGTATCCCCGACTTCGGCGTAATTCTGATAACCTTTTCTTGCCATAAAGCTATATCGATAATAATCAAATTCAGAAATATCGTACCTTAGGGCAACATACTCTCCTCTAAAAATATCACGTGGATCAACCGGCACAGTTTTTAAAACGACCTCACGTCCACTTGACAATTGATATTCTTTGTATCCGACAATTCCCCAAATGACAGCTAGCCAGATTATAGGAATTAAAATAAATGCGAGTCTTCTTTTATTCATTTGTTATGTTGTTATTATTAAACTTACGCTTTAGATTCCTGCGAGCTCTTTCCATAAAAATCGCACCGATAATCAATATCGCTCCTCCCAATAAGAAGAATACCGAGGTGTCAAGCATATCCCAGAAGAAATCGAAATATCGCGCAATAATTAAAGCACTTATCCAAAAAATGCCGAGATTTACAACTTTTATATCTTCCCTTTGGTAACCTGTGTAAATAATTCCCAATGAAATAGCGAATATTAGAAAATTAAATAGAATTGAATATAAAGTGGCGTCACCATAGTAGCGCGACAACAAAGTTATGAGGAACGTACCCGCGATAATTCCATAAAGCTCGAGCGACCTTTGTATTCCCTTTTGAGAAGAAATCCACGAGGCTGTGGCTAATAAAACCGCTGCAATCGCGAATAATATGGAGATAAACTGTAATCCGCTTGAGGGCAGCAAATAATCCCCAAATTCTCTCTGCATACTATCGAGGACATCGTAGAACGTCAAAATAAATAACATAATCATGGCAACCTGAAGGCTAATCCATTTTATGGCTTTTCCGACATTGTTAATTAACGGAATTGTTTTATGTAATGTCCCAATAGAAATCATCATTAACGTGGTTAAAAAGTACACGTCGACCAGCAAAAACTGATCATGCTGGTTATATTTACCGACTAGAAACGTTTCCTGTAAAAACATGAATAGCCAAATGTAGAACCCGATTGTAAAGAGCGTTGCGACAGCATAATTACGCACTGTATACAAAAACGGGAGTAGCAGAATAAGCCATATCAGTATAATTCCGTGTGTGTTTGCATTAAAATGGTAAATTTGTGTGACCAAAAACAGCGAAGCTCCTACTAAAAGTGAGGATAAAAATAATAAGGATGCTCCGACATTAGGGAAATTTTTCTTCTCATACCTAAGATAATATCCAAGCAGATAAGCAAGAACTGTCGCCGAGGTCATGACGATAACTTTTGACATCGGAGTCATGCTGGCCCAATTGGCACTAATAAACAAAATTGCGCCGATACCTAAAAGAGCTGCTCCTATTGTTGAAACAGCAATTATAAAACGGTTTTGACTCGAAAGTTTTTTCGACTGCTTAATGTCATTTAGCATTATCACAGATTGTTCCTGTGAAATAACCCCGTTTTTAAGCCAGAGTTCAATTTGTTTTTCCATCTATATCATTATAGTAATACTTTTTCCCTTTTAATTCATCCGGCAAATATGATTTATTTTGAGGATATCTCTCATAGTCTTTTCCATAACCTAAATCCTTCATCAATTTAGTAGGAGCATTTCTAACTTCAAGTGGAATATTCAAGTTTCCCAATTTTTTCACATCATCCAAAGCCGCAAAATATGCGTCATATGATTTCCTGCTCTTTGGAGCTTTGGCCATATATGCTGTTCCATGTGCAAGATTTATCTGACATTCAGGATATCCAATTGTTTCGCACGCGCGAAATACACTGTTAGCAATTTGAATAGCTTGAGGATCAGCCAGCCCAATATCTTCGGATGCGAAAATTACCATACGCCTCGCGATGAATTTGGGATCCTCTCCCGCGTCAACCATGCGCGCCAGGTAATATAAAGCTGCGTCAATTTGACTGGCGCGCATGCTCTTAATATACGCACTAATCGTGTTGTAATGCTCCTCTCCGCCTTTATCGTATCGGTTCAGTTTTGTCTGCAAAACTGTTTCAAGGTCAGAAACATCCACTTTAGAAAGGCCAACTGTGACAATGGCATCCAGAGCATTGAGTACAGACCTTGCATCTCCGTTCGAGAGTTCAGCCAGACAATCTCTCGCCTTCTCGGTCAACTCGACTTTAAATTGTTTCTCATTGAGGAATTTTATTCCCCTATCTATGACTTTCAGTACGTCCTCTTTGGATAACGGGTTGAAAACATAGACGCGCGACCTCGATAATAATGGCGAAACCACTTCAAATGAAGGGTTCTCGGTGGTCGCTCCGATTAAAGTTATTAGCCCGTTTTCAACATGTGGAAGAAGATAATCCTGCTGGGCTTTATTGAACCGGTGGATTTCATCTACAAATAAAATAGTTTTCTTAGCTTTAGTGGAGGAATCAAAATTGAACCCGCCTGCATTCGCAGAAGAATTTAAGTTAGCCCGCGCTTTTTCCACTGCGGCCTTGATATCTTTAACACCTGAAACAGTCGGAGAAATTTCGATAAAATCAGCGTGGATATAATTTGCGATAAGCCTTGCAAGAGTTGTCTTGCCGACCCCCGGAGGTCCCCAGAAAATCATGGAATAAATACTTCCTGAATCTAAAGCTCTTTTAATCGGACCATTTTCATTAACAAGATGATCCTGACCAATAAAATCTTCAATTTTGTCAGGGCGTAATATTTCGGATAGAGGCTTGTCTAGTTGATCCATCTTTAGTCATCTATGATGGTAACCCAAACCCTACCCGAAGGCAATATTTGTAATCCTACAATTACTAAAACTTAACCCTGTGTTACAGTATTTGCCTGATAAACAGGAGTGAAATCAACCATTCCCAAACCTATCCGTACCTCCTACAATTTATATATGAGCATGAACGTTAGCTCTATCCTGCCTGCAACTCAAATCTCAAGCATAGTAAGTGATATTGAGTCTTTTGCCAATTCTGACTTATACAGTAAATGCGAGGTCCAGCGCCGTAATGACGGTTCGCTTAGAATTTTTATAGACGGGAAAAATTGGGATAAAGGGACAATCGCGGAAGATCTTATGGACCCCGATGCGAAAAATGAAATTGTCATAAACGCCTCGCGCCAGTACGACCAAAATGGAGGGCACTTCATTCTTATTGAAATCAAAAGGTTTTACGGTGATTCAGTGGAGAAACACACCATCACTATAAATCCAATCGGGAAAGTTAAAACAAGCTTCTCTGTTGACCGAAAATTTGAAGTACTGAATGGAATTGATGCCCTCAAATCTGCTGTCCGCCGCCTTCTGGAGCTGGAGATGTATAAAGAACATGGAATGCTTGCAAACGGCGATGACGCCAAAGCGGTTTTGGGGAAACTGCGCGTTCAGGATGATTTTGACTCTAGTACAGATAACCCCGGTAAAAATTCTGGAAATTTAACAGATGAACAATGGAAAGATATGGAACAGCAGCTTGGGGATATTTCTAAGATTTTGCAGATGGTGGAGTAGATTTGGTGGCAACTGACGTTTTACTGCGAGCCGGGTTCTCTGTAGACTATAGGTTGACATACCTGAGGTCAGGTGTATACTGTGCGCAACAAAGATGCCAATGAGGCGTCTTTCTGTTTGGGTCTGAGGAAAGGATCGTAAAATGAAGGTCCGAGCTGTAACGC
>CAYHDM010000043.1:0-7228 GCA_964355455.1 uncultured Candidatus Saccharibacteria bacterium | reverse complement strand
GGACTTAGGCCAAAGACAAAAGAAGCAGTAGAGGAACTGAAAAAATTGGGCGTGGAAGAAACAATAATGCTTACCGGCGACAATGAACAAGTCGCACAAAGAATATCTAAGGAAATAGGAATTGATAAATTTCATTCCGATCTTTTGCCAAAGGATAAATTAGAATATTATAAAAAATACTCCAATAAAGAATATAAAGTGGCAATGGTTGGTGATGGGGTAAATGACGCACCCGTGTTAGCTTTGGCAGATATCGGAATCGCTATGGGTGCCATTGGTTCAGATGCAGCCATCGAAGCCGCTGATATAGTGATGATGAAAGATGATTTATCTCAAATTCCAGAATTGATAAAAATCGGTCGTTCTGCACTGAAGGTTATCCATCAAAACCTTTTGATGTGGATGGTATTAAATATTTTAGGTTTTTCATTGGTTTTCCTGCATATTCTTGATCCTTCTGGCGCCGCAGCTTATAATTTTATTACTGATTTTATTCCAATTTTAAACTCGTTAAGACTTTTTAGGTAATCAGTAGAACTTTTCCATATTGACAAGCTTTCTTGATTTTGGTATTAATGGAGAAATGTGTACGAAATTTCCAAGCCCAAACATAATTACCAAGTGCAATTCATTCCCAACCCCTTCGGGGGTTGTTTTTTTATGTCAGAAAGGTCGAATTAATAATCAATTAGAATATTTATGAATCAAACAGTAGAACTTATTGAGCCAAAAGAATATGACTTTGCGATTAGCCGCATGCGGGAGTTCTTCCGCAACAAAGGATTTATTGAGACACCGGTCCAGCATCGTTTGAGTATTTTGGCTGCTTGCGAAGATCCATTGACTATTGCCACATTTAATTATGCCGGCAGTTTATGGCCTTTGCCGCAGACCGGTCAGATGTGGTTGGAATGGGAACTGCTTAATAAACCCGACGTTCCCGGTTATTACTGTATTACTACCAGTTTTCGCAACGAAGCCAATCCTATCCCGGGGAGACACAATCTTGTCTTTCCTATGTTTGAGTTTGAAACTAAGGGCGGAATTGATGATTTGCGTAAGCTAGAAGGAGAGTTGTTGGCTTTTTTGGGGCTTGGAGATGTTTCGTCCTTTAAGTATTTACAGTACGATGTCATCGCCGATCGATACGGCGCAAAAGAATTGGAAGCCGAGCACGAAAAAAGAATGATGGAGGAATATGGGCCGGTTGTATTCTTAGAGAAATTTCCTCAACACACTTCTCCTTTTTGGAATATGAGAAAAGATGGTAGTCATGCCCGCAAAATTGACGTGATTTTGTATGGCATAGAAACCATTGGTTCGGCAGAGCGAAGCAATAATCCGGATGAAATGCGGGAAATGTTCCATACTATAAGCAATGGAATGTATGCTAATACTCTTTTTGCCCAGTTTGGACAGAGTAGAGTAACTAAGGAACTGGAAAATTTTCTGTCTTTAAAGATGTTTCCGCGCTACGGCGGTGGAATTGGTGTTACCCGTATGATTAGAGCTATGAAGTTGGCGCAAATAATATAGCGTTTTTATTGACAAAATTTTTGTGTATGTTATCATAGACGCACCTTAGATTCCGGAGGAAAAGGCATGAATCAATGCCGCCGACCTGCCAAGTGGAGGACCAATCCGATCCGGACCAGCCGAAGAAGCCGTGTTGTTTTCTTCAGTAGGGACTGGTTCATCCGGTGTATAGGATTAGGTCTTGGTGATTAGGATATGGAATCGAAGGTAGAAGGAGGAGCCCTTACTATGGTGAGGGCTTTTTTATTATCGCTCTAGAGATAAGGAAAATTCCAGATTTCCAGTGGGAAGTTTTTCATTTTCGGGTAAAGTTTGGTAGAATAAGAGTGGCAGTTTAATAATTTTTTGTCGCATATCATCAATAATTAATAAATTAATATCAATCATATGAAAGGATACAAAAACAATATCGAAAAACTTACGCTTGAAAATAATAATTTTCGGCAGGTTCTTTATACCGGAAAACACAGCCAGTTAGTGCTGATGTCATTAAAGCCAACGGAAGAGATCGGGATGGAAGTCCACGAAGATAATGACCAGTTTTTTCGGTTTGAGAAAGGCGAGGGTAAGGTCGTAATTGACGGGGTAGAGCAGGAGGTCCACGATGGAGACGCAGTTATTGTGCCAGCCGGAGCCCAGCATAACGTAATAAATCTTTCTACGTCGGATCAGTTAAAACTTTACACGATTTATTCGCCGGCTCATCATAGAGACGGAGTGATGCATACCACAAAAGAACAGGCAGAAAAAGATGATGAGCATTTTGATGGTGTTACAACAGAGTAGATACTGGAGAAGATTTAATGGTTTTTATGAAATTTACCGTCAAAGCTAAAAACGAAAACATCATAAGAATAGCGAGAAGAATAGGGTATAGGATTTTAGATTTTAATAGTCAGACGAATGAATATAATCTGGTAAGCCCTGTTGGTGGTGGTTATTATCCAAGATTTCATATTTATCTAAAAAAAGACGAAAAAACAGGAGATCTCTATCTTAATTTGCATTTAGACCAGAAAAAACCGTCTTATAAGGGGTCTCCCGCTCACAGCGGAGAATATGACGGAGAATTGGTTCAAGAAGAAGTGAAAAGGATAGAAGCGTTTCTTTCTACGTAGGACTTGACATGTCTATTAGTTTTTGAAAAAATAAATAAACCCTCCTATTCGCCACGCATAACGAGGATGGTTGACCAAGTGGCTGGATTAAAAAATCAACCGTTCTCAGAGGCTCTTTTATTTAGTTCCGCCCATGATGGGTGGATGCATGATCGAAAAAAGGCAGGTCCCGGATCTGCCTTTAATTTCTATAATCGGAAGCTATGTTGGCAGTACTGCTTGTTTCTTTACAGAGATTAATGTATTATAAAAACACGATGAGAAACTTAATTGCATTAATAGTGATTCTTGGATTTTTGGGGTTATCTGTTTTTGGGTATCTTGCGATGAGACATGAAAGCGGCCAGGGCCACAGTTTTTGCGCTTTTATAGATACCATCAAGGGAGATTGTCCTAACAGCAGCGCGCAGTTTTCATTTCTTAATTTTCACATAAACGCCTTTAAGAGCTTTTCAAGCGCCGTTTTTAGCAATATCGCCACAAGCGCAATTCTATTATTATCCTTGCTGATTTTATTGTTCGGATTTGAATATTTTAGGGATTTCCTTGTAGCGCCGTTTCGACCAAGACCTACAATCTATAAAATACCGTTTTTCGGATTTTCCGATTGCCATCTTTTTAAAAAATTAACGCATTGGTTAACTATAAAAGAAAATAGTCCGAACTTTTTGCAAAACGCTTAGCGCTTTATCCGTTGGTTGACGGTTTCGCGTTTAGCGTTTTTATATCCCTATTGCTAAGGGATTTTTTCTTTTATCTTTTTTAAATAAACTTTTAAAAAAATGAACACAAAAACAATAATAATTAGTATTTTAGCGGTCATTGTTGTCTTCGGAGTAATAATTTGGATTGCTAAACCATCATCCCAAGATGGAAACGCGAATACAGATTTAAATCCCGAAAACAAGCTGGTTTTACAGGAAAGCATGTTTGATTTTGGCACAATATCAATGAAAGACGGAAAAGTCAGTCATTCTTTTACGATAAAAAACGATAGCGCAGAGAAGGTGATTATTAAAAAAATATATACTTCCTGTATGTGCACAGAAGCGTCTCTTGTTAAAAACGGAAATCGTTTTGGTCCTTTTGGTATGCCTGGCCATGGATTAGTCCCGAGCATAAATCAGAGTATTAATCCAGGAGAGGAATCGGTTATTGAAGTTGTTTTTGATCCGTCGGCGCATGGCCCTTCTGGGGTAGGAAAGATACAAAGGTCAATTACAATTGAAAACAGCGGACAGCCGTTGGAATTACAAATGTCGGCGGTTGTGACTCCGTAATAAAATCATGCAAAAAAGGATAACTGTTTTAATTATTACGGTATTGATTTTGTTTGGTTTTGTAGCTTTCTTGAGGTTGTCCCCGGTAAGTACGGCTGTCGTCTGGAAAATCTCTGACGGCGGGCAGTGGTTATTGCCGCTTGTAGTCATTTCCTCATTAATTGACAGCATTAATCCCTGCGCTTTCTCAATTTTGCTGCTGACAATCGCTTTCCTTTTCAGTATCGGCAGGATGAGGTCTGGTATTCTCAAGATTGGAGGACTATATGTTCTGGGTGTCTTTATTGTTTATATGCTGATTGGTTTGGGAATACTGCAAACCCTGCACATCTTCAATACGCCGCATTTCATGGCAAAATTCGGGGCTTCAGCTCTTATTATGCTCGGGCTCATTAATTTGATTAACGAGTTTTTCCCGTCATTCTTTATTAAGTTGAAAATTCCCCGAGTGGCGCACGGCAAAATGGCCGAGCTTATGGAAAAAGGGTCGTTGCCGACAGCGTTTTTACTGGGGATATTAGTTGGGATTTGTGAGTTTCCTTGTACCGGCGGGCCATATCTTATGATACTTGGCCTATTGCACGACCAAGCGGCTTACCTAACGGGTGTTGGCTATCTTTTCTTGTACAATATTATCTTTGTTTTGCCTCTCTTGATTATTCTTTTGATTGCCAGCGATAAGCTCTTGTTAGATAAGGCTCAAGAATGGCAGAGAAAAGAATCTAAGAGAATGAGATTCTGGGGCGGTATTGCCATGGTCGCATTAGGAATAATTATCTTTATGATTTAATCTATGGCTGTTATAATTGCTGTCATTTCAATGTTCGTTATTGCCGGAATCGCGCAAGCCGTTAACCGTTTTACCGCTAATCATAAGTTAAGTCAGAAGTTAAAAATTTGTCCTATCTGCGCAGGAGCGTTGATGACCTGGCTGTGGATGATTGTCGCCAAGTTTTTCGGTTATGATATTGATTTAGTGATTCCGGCCGTGCTAATGGGAGGGTCGGTCGTAGGAATTGCGAATCTGATAGAAAAACGTTTGCCAGACGATAAATCGCGGTTGCTTTGGAAATTGCTGTTTATGCCCGCAGGATTTATTATTGTCTGGAGCGTTTTAATGCAATGGTGGAGCATATTTCTGATTTCTTTAGCGCTTGTTGCGTTAATTTATCTTTGGTTTTTCGGTAGCCGTCGAGATTCCGATAGCCAAGGAGGTACAACAGATGATTTAAAGAAAAAAATGGAAGAATGCTGTTAATAAAGGTCGAAAAATTAATAATAACTTAAGAAAATTATGATTCCCGCCTTTGGCAGGACCCTGATAATTTTTTTAAAAAATTATGGAAGACACAACAAAGCAAACAAAACAAGAGAATCAAACAAGTAATATATTGCCTTTTAGTATAATCATTGCGGCGGTTATACTTGCCGGGACCTGGCTGTATATTTCTGAAACTAAGCCCAATGCCGGTAATAAGAATAATCAGTCGTCAGAAACGGTAACAGGAGAAAATACCGATAATCAGGCCGATTACAGTTTGCTGGAAGAGAAATTATTTCCTTCAGAAGGCGTGGTTTTGCCTGTGAATTGGAATGATCTTGGAATGAAAATGGTAAATGACGGTGTGATAGATAAGGCGCAGTTTGAATCTTTATATGAAGATCGAGGCGGGCTTAGCGAAGAAACAAAACGGCTTTTGGAGGGATCTGATAACGAAAAGATTAAAATTACTGCGGAAAATTCCGGCACGCTTTTAAATCTTTTCTGGGCTTTGGGTCTGGGCAATAAGAATGATATTCTAGAAAAAGGACCGATGATGGATTCTACTTACGGCGGCGCCGGCAATTTTGCTTCAACTGGCGGTTGGACTTTAGCTGTTGGCGACGTGATGGATCATTATAGCCGCCATCAGTTTATTGTTTTAACTCCGGAACAGCAGAAATTGGTTGAGGATGTGAGTAAGAATATTTATCGCCCTTGTTGCGGCAACTCGACTTATTTCCCAGATTGCAATCACGGAATGGCGATGTTGGGGTTATTAGAGTTGATGGCTTCTCAGGGGGTAAGCGAGCAAGAAATGTATAAAGTCGCGCTTCAGGTAAATATCTATTGGTTTCCAGACACTTACTTGACAATTGCCCAATACCTTAAATCTAAGAATATAGAGTGGGAAAAAGCAGATCCCAAAGAAATTCTTGGAGTAAATTACTCAAGTAGTTCAGGATACCGCCAAATCCTTAATCAAACTACTCCTGCTTCAAAAGGAGGTGGCGGCGGTTGCGGAGTGTAAAATGATTATTAAACCGTTATTTAACGGATTAATCGGGACAGCGTCTTTATTGGTTTTGTATTTTAGCGCGATTGGTTTGATTTCCGGGTGGCCATTTGCAGTAGCGCAATTTTATCAGTTCTGGTACTTTGTACTGGCCTTGGCGTTTGGATTTGGTATCCAGGTAGGGCTTTATACATACCTTAAAGACGCTGTGCATCATAATGCGTCGAGAGGGATCGTTGCGTTTTCCGGCACCACTTCTACGGCCGCCATGATTTCTTGTTGCGCTCATTATCTTGTAGGTATATTGCCGATTATAGGCATATCGGGGGCGATATCTTTGATCAGCCAGTATCAAATTGAAATTTTCTGGTTCGGCCTTGCAGTAAATACGATTAGCATTATTTATATCGTAAGCAGAATAATCAACACTCAAAGACAATGAAATATCTTAGATATGTACTCGTAGGAGCAGGAATTTTATTGGTTATTTATCTTGTAGTCAGTCTTGAGTTGAGTAGAGAGACATCAAGAATTCCCAACAATCAGAACAAAGAGACAAACCCGCAGAACAATTTTGAAATAAAGACGAATGACGATAGTCAGGTCAGCGTTACGGCTGTGCCAAAGAATATATCCAATAATGCCGATACGCTTGATTTTGAATTAACGTTCAATACGCATTCAGTTGAGCTTAGTGAAGATTTAATCCAGGTCTCTACGCTTATAGATGGCAATGGTCGGGAATACAAGCCAATTTCGTGGGATGGTGATGGGTCAGGCGGACATCATCGTGTCGGCATTTTGAGATTTCGTCCTATTTCTCCGCTTCCAGAATCCATAGAGCTAAAAATTAGTGTTGGCCAAACAGAGAGAAGTTTCAAATGGAATTTGAAATAAGCAAAATATCAATAAAATTGAAATAAAAAGGCCGAAAGATTAATTAATAGAAGGAGAAAATATGAAATATTCAACAATTATACATGGTGCGTCCATTGTATTTGGAATTTGGGGCGGTCTG
>CAYHDM010000042.1:0-7349 GCA_964355455.1 uncultured Candidatus Saccharibacteria bacterium | reverse complement strand
AAGGAGCAAAGTCTCTGACGCAGCCGCAATATTGAGGGAAAGACAAATACTAAATGAGGTCGAGGATGCACAAAAACTAACACGAGGATCCATTCCAAATATGTTTGACTCGCGTGTTCCCGCGAATGTTCAAAGAGACATCCCAGTTGAAAGAATGCGCGCTTCAGCGGCAGCACGGGAAAGGCTATTATCCGCGACAACGGCTTCTGATATCGCCAACAACCTCTTCTTCGCATCAACAACCAAAGAAATGCTTGAAAATTTAGAAAAGGGAAAGTTTCTTGATGTTGTTCTGATAAGCACAAAAGTATTAGGTTTATTGCCATTTACCAGTTCAAAGTGGGGATCTCCTGCAGAATATACCCAATATGTGGACAAATTTAAGATAGGCAGTACGATTACCGCCTGTCAAAAGGTTAAAAATAATGCATTTGCATTTGCAGGATTAGCATTCGAAGAGGCTAAGGAGGGAAATTTGAGGGGAATCGCCAAAAAATTTCCTGATGCGTTTAAGGGTGAAGCCTGGGTCGGATGGAACAGGGAAAAAGCCGGAACACAAAGATCGGGTGGCAGACCAAAACTCGAATGGACACAGGGGCGAATAAAATCTGGCACCGCAGAAGGTATATTCGGCCCTGCAGGGCTTGAAGACATATTGACAAGTGCTTGGGGAGATAGTGGCCGAAGGCTTCAGGAGTTCGAATTTCCAAATTTCGAAGAATACGATCCGACAAAACTGCTCGAAGATTTCGACAAGACCGATGACTTTCTTCGAGAACTATATAAAGGCGGAGCTGCCGTTGAGGCTGGGGTTACCCCTTCTGATCCATTTCAAAAACTTGCCAAATTTGTGGGCCTAGATACAGAGGATTCGCTGAGGGAATTCGATACTAACTTAGGTAAATTGCGGGATCCCAATAATGGCGGGTATAAATTCCTTAGACTCATGGGCAGTAACACAGACCATCCCGGAGGATTCCCTCTTCTTCCAACAGAGCGCTGGGACTTCATACGCCGCATAAAGAAAGAAGGTAAAGACGCTCAATTATTGAAACCATTCGCGGGCTTATTAAATCGCTATAACCGCGCTGCAAACGCATTATACACATTTCTGTATAGAGAAATTTTATGGGGAGGATATGCAGGGCGAAACGTCTTAATTAAGGGGATAAGCGCCATGCTCGCCCCTATCCGGCCGATACTACAGGGGATTGGATTCGGAGATGAAACCTTGCTTGCGGGAACTGTCCAGAAATGGGGAATCACAAAGTGGTTCAACGCCTTAGGCAAGAAATTTTATGCACTTGGAGCTGATAAAACGATTGCTACAAGCCTTACAAACAAATTCTTAACAGGTTTTCTTGGACCAACTGCCTTAAAAAGTCTTGGCTTTATAGCTTCTGGTGTCGGAGGAATTTTAACCGGAGGATTAAGTTATATTATCGCCGGTCTTGGAGATATTGGCTGGGCCTTCGGGAAACAGATATTAAGGGGAAACATCGGTGGAGCATTCAAAACCGCAGAAAAGATGTTAATTGAAAAAATTCGCGCTGTAAACAAGCTCCTCGCAGGAATAGTCTTGGGGATCCTTTCATGTGTCACGCTTCCATTCATATTTATAATCGCGATTGTCGGAATGCTTGCCCCGCTTGAACTCTCAACCGGTGGAGGTGCTTATGCCGACATCATCTCCTCCAAAAAGATAGCCGTCACAAAGACCTCGGCCTTAAACGGAAATAACATCGAATACCGAATCTCGATCAAAAATATAACGGACGCTTCACGGGATCCTGAGATTCCTCCACAAGAAGTAAAAATCACAAGCTTTGTAGATACCTTAAATTATACAAAATCATGCGCAGATGGAGGAGGGATTGTAGATGTAATTGGTGAATCAGGGTATGGCTCGGTGGGAAATCTTCCTAAATTAGGAAACCTGCCAAAAACAACTTTAGCCGCCGGAGAAAGCATAGAAGTCGGCCCCTTTACTTTATCAAACATAAAAACAGGCGACGGGACTTACCTGAATAGCGTCGAGGTCATAGTTGAGAACGATGGAGGCAAAAAGGCCGAGGCTTCAGCCAGCACAAAAATCGGGGCAGGAGGATGCGCAGTTTGTCCGGCGGGGTGGCCGACTCAACCGTTTACGCTAACTCAAGGCCCTCAAAGTTACGATACACACAGCGGGGCAGAAGCTTTAGACTTGGCTTCAAACATGGGACAAACAATCAAAGCCACACACAACGGAACTGTCTACATTGGAGATGAAAGCACTTGTGCTGGAAGCGCATGTCTATATGGTAATTACGTGAAAGTTACTTCTCCATTAGGATTTTCGTCTATATATGCCCATCTTTCCGGATTTGGATCTATTTCAAATGGACAGGAAATTGGTGCGGGAGAAATTATCGGATTACTTGGTGACACCGGCAATTCTACCGGCCCTCACCTCCACTACGAATTTCAGAATACAAGCATACAATGTATTCCAGGGGAGAATCTAGGAATGAGACATGTCAGAGACGAGTCGTATATCCCGCAAAACATACCCAACAGGGGTTGCGTGGGAGCGGTTAATTGTAATATGTCAGTTCAATAAAGATGAATAAAAAAACGATAATAGCAACAGCGATAATAGTAATTTTAGCCGTAATGGGGTACCTGTTATATCAGGTTGCAATTGAGGAATTCGAAAACCGATCCGCAGCTCCATATCCGCTTGCTGAAGTTCAAATCGAAGACGCTATATCACCAGCTCCATCCCAAACGATGACAACTCCAACGACTAAAATAAATGTCTCTCCGGAGTTTAATATCGAACCACCTGTGCACTCGAGACTTCCAATGTATGAGTTTAGCCCCTCAAAAGGTTTTACTGATGAATTCGCCAATGGTCTTCCGGAAAAGTTAGGACTAAATACTCTCTCAAACAGGCAGGATCCTATTTTAGGGAAAACCATAATCACTTCGCGAGACACAAAAAACCTCATCGTTTACATAGAAAAAGGCGAGTTTACCTATACCGATTCGGCACCACAAACTGTTATAGGTTCATATGACTTAAGCTCGGATTCTCAATTGGAAATTTTCAAATCTAGGGCAGAAAAGTTTATCAGTTCTCTTAATTTAGAAAACACGGCATTTCAATACAAGTCACATGTATTTGTCGTTGCTAAAACCGAACATGTCGAAATTACTGAACAACTCCGCTCTGCTAATATGGTCCAATTAAGTTATGAATCTGTTGTTAAGAGTCTTCCCGTTATAGATAAAGATTCCAGTTTAGTTCCAAACACAATAACAGTATGGCTTAACGGCAAAGGGGACATTGCAAAAGTTCGCTATCAGGCAGCTGGCACTATTGGAAAATCTTTCGGAAACTATGAACTCTTAGATGAAAATGAAATCAAAAAAGACTTACAAACTGCAAACACAAAAGCAAAACTAGTTAATGGAGATTATCCAATAGGAGAACCAATAGAATCAGTCAATATAACAAGCGCCCATATCGCCTACCTATCGGTTGAAAATTACCTTGTTCCTGTATACATTTTAGAAGCAAATGTGAGAACTGCCGGTAATCATTTCGGCACCGGATACTTGCTCTTGGAAGCGATTAAAAAATGAAAAAGACTTTATATAGGTTTAAAAAATTAATAATTGTTCTAGGAGTTTTTTCCGCTGGGCTGTTAATCCCAGCCAAAAGTCATGCGCAAGTTTGCGTGGATATGCTTGATTATTTTAATCCAAGCAATAGCACTTCAAATTTAATAAGCAGCGGCGAACGTTTTTATAATGTATCAAGTCCGAATGTTAACGGTCTCCCGGGGTTTTACATTGTAAAAAATATTACGGGAGAAGTATACGAAGAGTTCTCCTATGACAACGACTATATATATCACCTTCGTGATACATCATGGGCGACAGAAAATGGGAACGTTCAATGCGATGGATTCGACGCGGGTTTTACGATGATAAGAGGAAACGTTGACCCGGCTTCCGTGGATTTAACGAGTTATGCTCCTGCTCCATGGGTAAAAAGGCAAATGTGCGAAGGTGAGGTCATGAATTCGGGACATACAATTGTCGGATTCAAAAAAGACGGACAGACTTGTTCCCAATGCAATGCCCCTTTTACGGGATTTACATCCTTCGCAATGAAATTTAATAAACACTATGACTCATATAATGTCGGAGGCTCGCTCGGAACTATTCAAGATGTTATAGAAATCCAAATACTAGAAGGGAATGGGGCCGGAGAAAGTTTTCTATTCTCGAAACAACTAGGCTGGATTGGATTTGGAAGGTCTTCGAGCATAACAGCTAAAATAACCGCAACAGGCACAAAAGGCGGTGCACCGAAGTTATGTTCGCTTCAAGACTCACCGTTTATTACCGTGGGTGACCAATGCGTCGGACCCATAAATGTCGATTTATCCTCATATCGAGGACAGGTTATAGGACATCAGGATCCTTCTCCGGACAATAGGGGCCCTTGGAAAATTTATGCAAGCGCAACTGACACTAAAGAAAATTCAAGCGAATTGGTCAGCTCAGTCATTGTGGATAGAATGAGAATTACTCCAACTAAGTACTGGCATACGGATTTCAGTACGATGACTCAAAAATATATCGGGTCACTCGATCTTTTCAACGACGACTTCATCAATACTAAAGTTGAATCTCAATTCAAAATGGATACTCTGGTTTCGAGATCCCCTCCAATTTATCTAGTAAGCCACATACCCGGATTTTTACACACGGGAGGTTTTGAAATCCCGGCACAGAAAGAAAAACAACCCGACGAAGATTATAAAACATTTCAGGCGAAAGTTTATCCGAGTCAGGACGGTAAAAAACCAGGAGAAAAATCAACGATTGATGGATTTAACAGCACAGCATTTATTGGGTGTCTTCAATCTGCTGTTTGTGATCCGAGAATAGAAGAGTGTTTAAAGAATGATAAAAGTGGAGAATATTGCGGTAGCACTGACGATCCCACGGGTTGCATCGGTGTCGGAAAACTCCTTAAATTCCAAATGACCGAAGCGGATAAAATCAAGCTTTTGGAACCGCAGGATTTGCAGGCGATGGATAAAGTCCTATGGGATTTCGGAGCTGCGATCGCTAGAAAACCGGGTGACAGCGTTCCGGCAGGAAGAGGAACAATACTGGCAACCTCCTTAGAAGACTATTATGCACAGGAGCAGCAGCTCCTTGCTGAAGTTGAGGCTAAAAAACAGGAATTAATGGGAAATTCGATTCCAAATAACTTACAGCTCCCAACCGCAAATATCTCCAACAATAGCAGGCAAAATTCCAGTACTTCTTCAACTTTGCAAAACGCAAATCCGGTAAATCCGAAAGAGGCAAATGCTCAAATTCCTCCATTTGGAACGGACCAATCGGCTTTTTGTTCGGGCGCGAACATTTTAATTGAAAATAAAACAGCGGAAAATCAGTTCGGAGTAAAGGTCTGGAACGGCCAGCCTAACTGTCCTCAAGTTGTAGACTGGGCATACTATGTCGAGTATTGGGTCGGAAATGACGCCGATGGTTATGAACAAGTAGGAACTTGCGGCGATCCGAATGGATCTAACATTCATCAAAGCGCAGGGCTTCCAACATGGAAGCCTGATACCGACCCAAGTGCTTCACCTGAAGAAAAATGGGGGATTTCTGTAGGAGACTTAGGTGGGTGTTCAATTCCGGTAACTCCAAGAGATTTAGAAGGCACCGGGAAACAGCTTAAAGTTCATTTTCAGATTTCCGGAGGACGTGTACCTAATCCTGAAACATCTGACAGTTCACCTGGTTGCACGCAATATCCGGTGTGTACATGCCCGAATGAAGCCACATGTGGAATAAAAAGCAGCCAGCCGCTTCCTCCAATTGACTGTACAAAGTGCGAGACATGGGCTCCTTCGGGAGAATGCTCAACAATGGTGGCGGAAGATCTTTTGGAAGGCACACAGTGTGCCAAAGGGTTTTGCGAGATAAATAACGGAGAATTTAGGCTTGCGGATAGTCTGAATAATCCGCCGGAGGAAGAAAAACAAGTTACGCTCGATCAGCTTATCACAAATATTTTGGTGGGGATTTTTCAAGGGGGCACAAAGCTATTTAATTATCATTGCGAGAATGTAGGAGAAGAATGGATGGATGTAAATGGAGTCAAACATGAAGATGATAAATGGGAATGTACTTTCGGCGAAAGGCAGTACCTTTTGTATGGATACGTTCCGGGCAGATTTAAAGGCAAATTAAACCAATATAGAACCGCCAAAGACTTTCAGGTTTATCAGGCTTTATATAAGGTACCAGGGGTAAGTGAATCTTATTTCGAGCCAAAGCCCAGTAAACATCAGCTGGAACTAACACTTAACCTAGAAGGTTCGATTAGGGGAGATAAAACCCCGACATGTGGCGGAAACACACTGGCAAGCCGTTTACTTCGGTTCGGCTTTGGCGGACCGGCATCTTGCCTCGATCTTGCAATAAGCGGAGACAAAACCCGAAGCATGTACATCGAATACACCGACCACTTCAGCCAGGCCGCACAATATTGCTTAAGCGAGGCTTCGGGAAGTCTTCCGAATAACTTTCCAACACGGGCGCTGGATTTCTGCCAACCATTCATGTCCGAACTTAGAGGAGGAAGTTTCTTAAGCGGAGCTACAGGCAGGTCATCTCTAACAAGCGGAACTCTAACTCAAATAGAGAACCAGAGTTTACAGCTTGGGGTCCCCGCCCGACTTCTGGCGGTCATACTCGAAATTGAAGGCGGCAACAGTAATTCCTGCTACAGATCTCCGAATCCGGGAGATACGGGAACGGGTCCGTACCAAATTACGGACGGACTGTACAAAGAAATAACAACCTCAGCTGAACGAACACAATGGAAATTGCAGGACTGGCCAACCGGAACTCCACAAAGTATTTATAGAGAAGATGGACGTTGCGATTTTAGTACCGCAACTCAACTCGCAGCACGTGCTTTGAAATTAAAAGCTGGGCTAGATTACAAAACTGGAACAATAAGCGAGACACAATTTACGATGATAAGAGATGCGCTAAATGGATATTACGGCGAATATAACGGCTATTGCGGTCCAACCTCCGATACCGAAGGGCGCTGGGGTCAGGATATAAGCTATTGTGATTACGGATTGCATAGAATGGGTCTTACTCAATATTGTACAAATAGTCAGCTTTCCCCTTCATGCGATAACGTAACTGACGAGACCGTTAACGAGACAACCGAGACCAAGCAGGTTTTTAACGAAATATTCCGTCCATCAGAGGATGTAGCCGGATTTAGCAAGGAAGAAGTGGAAAATCAGCTAATG
>CAYHDM010000041.1:0-7453 GCA_964355455.1 uncultured Candidatus Saccharibacteria bacterium | reverse complement strand
CAGGATAAAAGAATCCAAAAATTTGGGGTACTCAGAAATTGTTTATCCAAAAAACATTAAAAACATCAGTAAAATCTCAAATTCTCTGATATAATTATGAGTGTACTAATGTACACGAGTAATTAATAGCGAAATTTTACAAATTTCGAGTCGAATTTGAGTACGGTGAAAATTAATAGCTATATGTGCGTCAGTCAAATTATGTTATGGACAGTTTTAAATCACTATTAAATAATACTTATCAGAAATACATCCGCCCCAATGCAAGATACCTGTGGTCCTTATCAATCGCAACATTATCATTTATTCTATCTCACCAGTTTTATTTCCGTTACCATCCGTTATTTTCAATCCCATTTTTGGGAGAAACACTAATCGAAGTAGCCCTCTTCGTTGGGTTGTTTTTTTATGGAAACATATCGCTTCGAATGATAGGCAAGTGGTTCGAAAATTTCTTCGTCGGAGTTTTATATCGTGCGTACACGCGCGCATATACAGAATTCTGGAAAGTCCAAAGCGCAAGATTAGTTGAGACTTTAAAAAAAGAACAGCCCCAATTAAGCCTGGTTAAAGTGGAATATCCTCGGGATAGCGTAGTTCTCGATACATCGACGATAATTGACGGAAGAATTTTAGGAGCGATACAAACAGGTTTTTTGGATAACCCGATAATTGTTCCGCAGAATGTTGTAGATGAATTACAGCACATGGCCGACAAGAGCAATGATATGAAGCGTCAGAAGGGCCGTAGAGGGCTCGATACATTAAAAGATATAAAATCAGCCGTGGGCAAAAATAACTTCAAGGTGGTCGATTTAAAGGCCGGAACAGAGCCGGTTGATAAGTCACTCATCGAATTTTGTAGGACCAACAAATGTAAACTCGCGACAGTCGATTTTAATTTGAATAAGGTCGGACAGGTCGCCGGGGTAAAAATACTTAATATCAACAGCTTAGCCAACGAAATCAAGACAAACCTATTACCGGGAGAGTCTTTACTGGTTAAACTTGTCCAATCGGGAAAAGAAGAGAACCAGGCCATCGGCTACCTTGAAGACGGGACAATGATTGTTATTAAAAATGCCTCAGAATACATAGGGGAGAGCAAAGAAGTTACGGTTGAGAAAGTTCTTCAAACCAGTGCCGGTCGAATGGTCTTTGCGATTATAAATTCCTAAGAAGAAATCACCCACAAAATAACATTTATATTTATTTGGATATTCAGAGAGTCTCTTAAAAGGGGAAAAGAAAAGCCGAGCCTATGATGGCTTAACTCGCCACCGCACGCCCGGCAGGATAATTTCTGACCTTCAGGACAGGTGAAAGGTCAGGATTATTTTATGTTCTAAATGTAGCATATCAACATGTCATGTCAACTACCAGTTTTAGGCAATTTTGAGTTTTTGAGTAAATAATGTTGGTAGCACCAGTACATATAGGTATTAAGTTACTCGAAAAAGCAGAAAGACACTGTGACATAAGCAGATCCTGTACCTGCCCTAGCATTTACGACATCAAGAGAAATGAATGCGTAATGATTGCATAGAATTTTGTATCCTTTATCAGATAGCAGTACCAGACTGACAGAGATTATCGACAGAGTGACATGCTATGGGCCTTAGCTTTCGCTCCACGGACCTTTATATTCCTCTTGCTTTGAATCATGTAAAATGTTATCCTTACTCCGAAAGTTTCCTCGCAGACTGTTAAGCTAACAGATTTCTGTCAGTTTCCTTTTTTAGTTTTTAATCAAATAATCAGAATAAAATGAATAATAAATCTCCAGATACATCAGACGTGGTTGATTACAATGATCTTATTAGTGGCTCCGCCAACGGTCCGAGTGGTTCAAACGGTTTCAAATCAAATGGAAACGGGGGCTACAATAACGGTAGTAACTCCGATACCCGCCAATCAAGCGTAGATAATGACAAGTCATATAAAGTTGACGGAGTCTTAGAAGTAAAACAAGATTACGGGGTCTTAAGACAAGAAAGAAATCCTAATGAACCTGAAAATAACCTTCCAAAAGATGTTTATGTTGCTCCTACTCAGATAAATAAATTTGGCCTTAGAAAAGGTGATCGGATAGAAGGTGTGGCTCGTGCCCCAAAAGAGGGTGAAAGGTATCTATCATTACTAAAGATAGAAAAGGTAGAAGGGATTAGTGCTGATCAGGCAAGAAATAGACCAAGATTTGAAAACCTTATCCCGATCCATCCAAATGAAAGAATTAAATTAGAAACAGGTCAGGAGCCGTTAACAACCAGGCTAATAGATTTATTAGCGCCAATCGGCAAAGGACAGAGAGGTATGCTTGTTGCTCCTCCTAAAGCCGGTAAAACTTGGCTTTTACAGCACATAGCACATGGTGTATCCGTAAACCATCCTGAAATAAAAATAATGGTTGTTCTAATCGGTGAACGTCCTGAAGAAGTCACCGAAATGAGCCGTACTGTAAAAGGTGAAATTTGGTCAAGTAATTTTGATGAACCGCCTGATCGTCAGGTCGAAGTCGCGGAAAACGCTTTAGAACGGGCCAAAAGACTAGCCGAGAAAGGTGACGATGTCCTTATATTGATGGATTCGATTACACGCCTTGCTCGTGCGTATAACATGGTGGAGCCTCCAAGTGGAAGAACTTTAACGGGAGGTTTTGATCCTGCAGCTTTATATCCTCCAAAAAGGTTTTTTGGAGCAGCCAGAAACTTTGAAGACGGAGGATCTCTGACTATTATAGCTACAGCACTGGTAGATACCGGCTCACGAATGGACGACGTCATCTTTGAAGAATTTAAGGGTACCGGAAATATGGAGCTTTTCTTAGATCGTAATTTGGCGGAAAGAAGAATTTTTCCGGCTTTTGATATCAGAAGGTCAATGACCAGACATGAAGAGCTTTTATACACAAAGAAAGAAGCCGAGAAAGTATTAACGCTTCGAAGAATGATTGACCTATTAGACGACAAGGAATCAACTCAAGTTGTTATCGAGCGTCTCAAGAAAACAAAGACCAATGACGAGTTCCTTGATACACTTGCTTCAGGTAAAATCTAAGGTATATTTGAGCCTAGCCTATGAAATCCACCTTTAGACGAAGTGCATCATTCGCATTTAGCCCGATTGTTGAATACATCAGTCAATTTGGAGCTTTTGGCTCTGCTGTTTTTGATTACACTCTTCACAAGCTAAATCAGGCCATACATTTCCTCCGCTATATAGCTCTAAAACAGCTCGATATTTTCATAAATATTAAATTCAGAACTATCTCGAGTTTAATATGGTCGGGTGGAAAAGTCGGTAGGAATATCCGATATATCTTCATAGTAATCTTTGTCTGGACAGTGTTTTTAGCCGGGGGGATTTTTCAGGGCCAGCTTGTAAGACCGGAAAACGGAAATCGTGAAGAATTTTTGGCGACAAACGAATTTATTCTGGCCGAAGCGACCGCGGCAACCGATACCGGTGAAAGGTCATTACTGGATGAACCTATTGAGCATACAGTTGCAGAAGGTGAAACTTTAGCCTCAATTGGACAAAAATATAACATTTCACTTGAATCTATAAAATTCGCAAATAATCTGGCAACTGAAAGATTGAAAACAGGACAGGTGTTGACGATTCCTCCTGTTGACGGAACTATTCACACCGTTAAAGTTGGGGATACGATCGAAAGTCTTTCAAGAAGATATCGGGTTCCTTCACAGATTATTGTTGACTTTAACTATTTGGATGCTCCGTATGCTTTAACTGCGGGTCAGAAAATTACTATTCCCGACGCGCAGCTTCCGCAAACTGAACGATTTTATGCCGGGTCAAATGCCTATGATAGTTCTGCGTACGGGGTTATTCCATATGCAGGTACCGGAACCAAAGGTACGGGCCAGTTTGTATGGCCGTTCTCTGGAATCATTACACAAAGTTTTAGCAGTTACCATCCTGCTCTAGATATTGCCGCAAATGGCGGAGATATCATTGCCGCAGACAAAGGTACCGTTATTCGTGCAGGTTTTTGGCAGGGAGGATACGGTAACGCGGTTCAGATTGATCACGGGAATAATTACGTTACAACTTATGCCCACATGAGCGCTATCAAAGTTTCCACCGGTGACGAAGTAGAAAAAGGTCAGGCAATTGGAACCGTTGGGTCAACAGGACGTTCAACCGGACCTCACTTGCATTTCACAATTCAACAGGAAGGTCGGTATGTCGATCCGCTTTCGCAATTATAAGATGAGAAAAGATCATTAGTGGACAGCTCTAAATTCCCTTTATTTTAACGTATTAGCGCGTGCATAGAATCTGTCATTCTATGTCATATTGCATAAAGCTTGTGCCTATTGGAAAATCTTCTCATGCAATCAATACTCGGTGATCCCACCCAAATCGAGGCGGTTGGCTTAGGAAGACAGAACAATTTCGGAGCAGTCGCCCAGCAAGTTGATTGGTTGGCAATAATAGAGAACTTATACTCAGTATTGCTTTTACTTCTACCGGTTTTCTTTTTGCCCATTACGGCAGATCCACTAAATCTAAATAAGGCATACCTCACAATAGCTGTAGCTTTGTTGTCCTTAGTGTTGTTTTTTGCTAATGGTGTTCAGAAAAGGAGGCTAAGTATATTCAGCTCGCCATCGTATTTGGGATTATCAGTCTTAGCATTGGCAGCAATAGCATCCGTGTTTTTTTCGATAAACAAAGAGAATTCCATTTTCGGGCATTTCGGAAATTACACCGATTCATTGATTTTTATAGTTTCACTGGCCATTATTGGATTTGTAGCTTCTAACGTTAAATTGAATGTTAATAAGTTATTAGGATTCTTCTTAGTCGGAGTAACTCTATCAACTTTGGTATCCCTTTATGTATTATATGGAATGGAGTTGCCTGGAATAGGTGCATTACCCCGTGTATTTTCACTTGCTGGATCAGTTTACATTTTAATGGGATTAGAAGTGATCGCAGTTTTAGTCTCTTTATTCCAGCTTCTCAATACACAGTCACTTAAAGACAAAGTTTTATACACGGAAGTATTAGTTATAAACGCGCTTTACTTAATCGCAATACTAAACGGAGCCGCGTTGGTGGTTTTAGCTACGGGTTTATTACTTTTGCTCTTGTATGTACACAAAGAAATTCCGACGAACAGTAAAACATTATTCATTGGAATTTTAATCGTATTAGGCCTGCTTGGGTTTGTACATCACTATCCGATGACCAGAGATGCATTGGGGCTAAATCAAATGAACGCACAACCAAGACTTTCACTTAGGGAGTCATGGGTAATAACAGCTGAAACTTTGAGAGATAGACCGATCACCGGTTCAGGTGTTGGAGCATTTGTAAATATGTTTAGCCTCTATAGGCCAGCTTCACTAAACGCAACCGAAAACTGGCAGGCACGGTTTGAATCCCCATACAGTGATGTTCTTTTATGGGTCGGAAGCACAGGTTTAGTAGGCCTACTAGCTTACTTAATCTTCATCGGGTTTTCGGTTTACACTGTAAAGTCATTAGAAAGAGAAAATAAGACTTCAAAGATGCTGACAATTGTGGTTTTGGCATCTTTATTGGTGTTAATAGTGTTAGGTAATAATCCTTTAATTTACGTATTATTATTTATCGCTCTAGGCATCTCGATTCACAAAGGCAATAGAGCTCCGTTAAGTATAAACTCGGTTCCGGTTCTTTCGATATTTGCTATAGCCGCAATTGCAATATTTGGATACGTACTATTCAAAGCATATGGAGTTTATGCGGGGCAATACTTTTTCAGAGAAAGTTTAACTAGAGATAACCTCGGAGAAAGATTCGAATTGCAAGCCAAAGCCATAGGTGCAGATCCTACTGAAAGTGTCTATCAGAGATCTTACATTTCAACCGGAGTGGCTATCGCCAGCGTTCTAGCATCAAAACAGGATTTAACCGATACGGAGAAACAGGAAATCGTAAATATACTTTCACAGTCATTCAATAACGTAAGATACATTACCGAGAGTTTTGAGCCTATTAATGTTGCAAACTGGTCACTAAGAGGAGATCTTTACGCGTCAGTTATGGATTTAACTGAAAACGCAGACCAATTAGCGGTAGATGCTTATAAAAATGCTATCCAGCTGGAGGGAACAAATCCGAATCTCTGGATCAATCTAGGATCTGTATATTACAGAAGAAAAATATATGGAGAAGCAGTAAACGCATTCTTACAAGCTGTTCAGTTAAAGCCGGACTATGCAAATGCCAGATATAATTTAGCCTATGCATTAAAAGACGCCGGATACGTAGTCGATGCGGCAACCCAAATGGAAGTTGCTCTAAGACTTGTTCCGGAAGGAACTCCTGACCATGAAAAAGCCGCAAAAGATCTGGAAGAGTTCAAAAAGTTGTCTGATGCTGCAATTGCGCAACAGCAGGCCGCCGCCGCTGCTGCCAAACAGAGTCCTGAAGGTGTATCTGATGTGAATAACCAGCCCGTAAGTCCGTCAGCTTCAACCGGACCGTTGGTTGCTCCAGAAGATCAGCCTGAGCCGCAAGTAGAATCAGGTGACGCAGACGTTCAAGCCGGAGTAGAAGAAATCGTCTCAGAAGATGGATTTCAACCGGCACCGGCAGACGGATCGGAAGTTCCGGAAGGTGGAAAGGAAGCTCCGATTGCGAATCCAGCACAATAAAATTAAAAACGCAAAAAGCCTCCGGAAACGGGGGCTTTTTAAGTATTGGAGTTAGTTAATGAATTCTAGATGATAATTTTTTCTACTTAAACACAATTCTCTTATTCGGAAGATTTGAAATGTCAAACTTAGTAGTTTCTTCCTCAATTGGTTTTACAATCTTAGCGGCTTCTTTTTCATAGGCTGCAATTATCGCGACTACTTGTTTTAGAAGTTTATTGGTTCCATCTGAAGTTGCGGCGGACACAAATAATGGGTCTATTCTTAAGGTTTTTTGGAATTTCTTTGCGATTTCTGACAGCTTCTCCTTTACTTCGGTTATATCAATCTTATTTATGGCAACAACTTGTTTTTTCTCGGACAATTTTGAAATAGAAGGATCAACCTTGACGAGTTCCTCATCCCACTTTTTAAGTTCGTTTTGAATGACCCTATATTGCTTTATCAATTCGTCGGATGAAATTAGAGCCGCTGTATTTCCATCTAATAAGTGAATTAAAACCTTTGTTCTTTCGACATGGCGTAAAAAATCATGACCTAAACCTTTTCCTTCAGAAGCGCCTTCGATTATTCCCGGTATATCAGCCAAAACGATGTCTTCATAACCTTCGCCGAGTATTTCTGATGTGCGGACGACTCCTATATTGGGTTCTAAGGTCGTGAAATGATACTCAGCGGTCTTCACCTCTGTTTTAGCTAAAGAATTAAGCAAGGTGGATTTACCGCTGCTAGGGAGGCCGATTATTCCTGCGTCGGCAATTAATCTTAGTTCCAATTTTAAT
>CAYHDM010000040.1:0-7500 GCA_964355455.1 uncultured Candidatus Saccharibacteria bacterium | reverse complement strand
TACACGACGCTCTTCCGATCTGGCTTTTAATTTCATTAGGAATTGTTCCGTGAATTATTGCGATAATTGGCATCCGGAGTTGCGGGTGATCCAACAGTCCTTTTGCGGCGGTGCTTTGACTTAATACACAGTCAAATGAATTTTCAATATGCACTTTTAAAAACTCGACACTACTCGCGGTGTAATAATTCTTTTTCCCCTCTATTAGATTATTTCGCTTAACAAGCCCGAGGTTTACAAAAATCCTTTCCCACACGCTAAGAGGATTTAAACCGGACGTCGTATCCCCTATGAATATATATTTTATATTTCCACTTTCCTTACTTATATTTTCAAGTTCGATTTTATTTCCGGAATCATCAGTCGGATGCGAAGATGTAAAAACAGTTATGTCGTGACCTGAGGCCGAAAGTCCGCTCAATAAATTTTCTAAATGCGATTCCATTCCACCTGATGTAAAATGGTGAATTGTTGATCTTGAAAAAACCGCTATTCTCATAATATTTCATTAAAGCAACTAAGATACTTGTCAGAAATTGATTCCCACTTATACTTTTGTACTTCATTTTTGCCATTTTTCGAAAGGCTTTCGCGAAGGCTACGGTCATTTAACATTGATTCCATTTTACTAGCAAGATCATCGATATTACCATTCTCAAAAAACAGACAAGTTTCACCATCTTTCAATAGATCATTCAAACCACCGGTTTTAGACGCGATAAATGGGGTTTCTGTTGCCATAAACTCTAATGCAACTATTCCAAATGGTTCAATTCTCGACGGGATAACTCCGAATAATGCGTTCCTCATTGTGGATATTTTTTCGTCTGTTGATAATTTCCCATTAGTAAATATAACTTGTTGTTCAATTCCAAGCTTCTTTGCAGTATCTTTTATTTTATCCAATTCCTCACCTGTTCCCTCAATTATCAGCTTTAATCCTAAATCTTTTAGCTTATAAAAAGCTTTGACTAAAAGATCAACTCCTTTTTTTTCAACGATCCTTCCGACATAAAAAATATAAGGGTCATTTATGTATGGCTTTGACGTACTTTTACTATATAAATCCACATTAAGCCCGTTCGGGATTATTTTTACCTTTGCAGCAAGACTAGGATAACTTTTTTCGAATTCAGATTTCATATATGCGGAATTCACAATAATTTTCGCGGCGCAATTTAGTAAGTTTCTTATAAAAAGCTTATGAATGGGTTTTTTGGAAAATATGTGGAGATCATTCCCATGGATATTTACAACAAGCGGAGTTTTTAAAATTGAACATAGTAAACTCACATAAACAGATGAATCATCCGGGAAATGGTAGTTAATAACATCCGGCTTAAACTTAATTACATAAGAAAATAATTCAATTAGAGCTAGAAGAAATCTCGTTGGGAAAATAATGACTCCCAAAACACTATGCGGGATATTTATCCAAATTCTTTTATTTTTATAATTGCCGAAATTCTTTTCCGGCAGAGAAATCTTCAAGATTTTATCTATTTTTGAAAGTCCAGTATGCGCATCAAGTGAGCTTAAAACTCTGACATCGTTATCTTTACTCAAGTTCTTGGCTATATTTGAGACAACCTCCTCGACTCCGCCGATATGCGGATAAAACCTTGTCGTGATAATTAGGATTTTCACAACTGAATTTTACAACATGACGAGGCATTTTTGCTAAAATACCAGAATGAGTAATAATTTTACGTGGAATTTAAGCTCGTTATTCAAGAAAGATACCGATCCTGAAATGGCCAAATATCAAGCTATTGTTGAAGAAAAAACACATAGCTTTATAACTAAGTGGAAGAATAATCCGGAATATCTAAATGACCCTAAAGTAATGCTTGAAGCACTAAATGAATATGAATATTGGGTAAAAAACTATGGGTTATACAATAAACTTGGATATTATCTGGAATTAAGATCTGCGCAGGATCAGGAAAACATCATCATTAAGTCCCAAATCAACAAACTTATCGAAAAAAGCCAGAATTTGGAGAATGATATAAGGTTTTTCTCACATAAAATTGCGTTAATTCCAAAAGACTCGCAGGATAAGTTTTTAAATTATCCCGGTCTTGCAAAATACAAACATTTTTTGCAAAGAGAATTCGATACCGCAAAATATCTGCTATCCGAACCGGAAGAAAATATTCTGACTTTAAAAAGCCCTTCGTCGTATTCTAATTGGGTTAATATGGTTTCAGAATTCCTAAATCGTGAAGAAGCCAAAATAGAAAATGAAAAAGATGAAAAAGTAAAAATGTCCTTTTCTGAAATAATAAGCAAATGCAAGGACAAAAACAAAAAAGTTCGAGACTCAGCTGCTAAATCTTTTAATAAAATCCTATCTAAATATGTCGATGTAGCCGAGCATGAAGTGAATTCGATTCTGCAGGACAAGAAAGCAACTGACCATCTGAGAAAGCTTTCAAGACCTGATGAAAGTCGTTTGCTTAGCGATGATGTAGATCCATCAATAGTAGACACTCTGATTGAAGCGACAACCGAGAGGTTTGATATTCCAAACCAGTATTACAAACTAAAGGCGAAACTATTTAATGTTGCAAAACTTGAGTATCACGAACGAAATGTTCCATATGCATCGGTTAACAAAACTTACACATTTGAAGAGGCGACAGAACTGGTTGATAAATCCCTAAATAATATTGATAGCGAATTTGTGGAAATTTTCAGAAGCTATCTTAAGAATAATCAGTTTGATGTATTCCCAAGAAAAGGTAAGAGTGACGGCGGGTTCTGCGCACATGATAGTTCGAAAGAACCCACTTATATCCTTCTTAATTACACGAACAAAATGCAGGACGTTCTCACAATAGCACATGAAGTAGGCCACGGAATCAATAATGAACTGATCAAAAGATCTCAGCACGAATTGTATTTTGAAAATTCTTTAGCCATTGCAGAGGTCGCAAGTACTTTTATGGAAGACTTCATCTTTGAGGAGTTAATAAAAACTTCAACAAAAGAAGAACAGCTTTCACTTATGGTGTCAAAATTAGATGAGGATATAAGCACGATATTTAGACAAATTTCATGCTACAAATTCGAATTGAAATTGCACGCCGAATTCAATAAAAAGGGTTATATGTCAAAAAAGGATATCGGGAAAATCTTTCAAGAAAACATGAAAGCATACATGGGTGACTATGTAGAACAGTCAAAAGGTTCAGAGAACTGGTGGGTTTACTGGTCTCATATCAGATCCTTCTTTTATGTCTACTCATATGCAAGCGGACTATTGATTTCCAAGTCTATGCAAAACTCTTTTAAAAAAGACAAGTCATTCATTAGAAGTGTTAAGGATTTATTGTCGGCAGGTACATCTGATTCTCCAAAAAATATTTTCACAAAAATGGGAATAGATATAACAGACAAAGCCTTTTGGACTAAAGGATTAGAGGAAATCGACGAACTTCTGGAAAAAACCGAGACACTTGCGAAAGAATTAGGTAAAATTTCTTAAATATGTCACTTACAGACGGAATTATAAACACAATATTCCTTACCTTCCTTCACAATCAATACGCTATAGCCTTTTTTATCGGCGCAGGATTCTCCTTTTTAGCTTTGCTGATAAAACCTTCCAGATTTGCTGTCTTGCTTTTAATTGGATTCATAACCCTTCTTGTCGGATTTGAATATGACAAGCATATAATCGCGCCACTCCAAGACCAGACTCTAAATTCATTGGGATTATCCGAAGCGGGAGGATCAGCCAGTACTTTAGTCGTCAGAACATTCCAGAAATTACTTCCTGTCTTTTTCTTTACGTTTGGCTGGGGAAGTTTATTTTTGGCGATCTTCACTAAAGCAGTGAAAAAAGAAAATTAATTCTTTGATTTCAGATATTTATGCGTGGTCGTTACCATATCTTCTAGATTATATTTAGGATTCCATTTTAAAACCTTAGTTGCTTTATCTTTCGAGGCATATTTCTGAGCCGGTTCACCGCTTCGGGTTTCTCCATAAACTTTTTTAAGAGTGACACCAGTAATTTTTTCTACAGTTTCTATAACCTGTAAAACTGAATATCCACTGCCGGTTCCGAGATTAAAGAAATCTGATTCACCTCCATTTACTAAATATTCGAGGGCCTTCAAATGAGCATCCGCCAAATCCAAAACATGAATGTAGTCGCGTACTGGAGTTCCATCGGGGGTATCCACTTTCGAACATGTTAATTTAAATTCTTTTTTACCTAATGCTCCAAGTATGGCGTTCGGTATCAAGTGATTTTCAGGTTCGTGATCTTCTCCGATTAATCCGTCTAAACTACAACCAGCGGCATTAAAATATCGAAGTCCGACGAATTTAATTTTTCCGGCTGTCGACGCCCATTCTAAAACCTGTTCCACCATACGCTTGGATAATCCATATGGATTAACCGGATCTAGAGGATGATTCTCATCGATTGGAAGATATTTAGCTTCGCCATAAACTTCTGAAGTTGAGGAGAAAATGAAATTCGGGCAACCTTTTTTTATTAAATATGAAATTAAATTAGTCGATCCAGCGACATTGTTTTCAAAATAAATTTCAGGATTTTTTACGGAATCACTAACCGAGGCATATGCGGCAAAGTGTAAACAAGCATCAAACTTACCTGTCCCCGAACGGGGATAATTATTTAATGCATTTAAACTCGAAGGCTCCCTTAAATCTCCCTGAACAATCTCTGCTCCAAGTTTTTTAGGAATTTCACTGCTTCCGCCTTCGAGATTATCAAAAACAACAACATTATGACCCTTCTCTTTAAATAATCTGACGACATGTGAACCGATATAGCCCGCGCCTCCAGTAATTAGAATAGTCATATTTAATGACCGTTTTTTCCGTTTCTTCCGACTCCGAAATATTCGTAGCCGTAAGATTCCATTAATTTTGGATCAAGTAAATTTTTTCCGTCAAATATTAATTTTGAATTCATTTTTTTGGAAAGTTTTTCAAAATCTAAATTAGTAAAATTTTCCCATTCAGTCAAAATGAATAGAGCATCGGCATTATCGAAAACCCCCTCAGCCGAATCCATATAATTTATATTTTCATCACCTAAATCATTTTTTGCGTTTTCTAAAGCGGCAGGATCGTAGAGATTTACAGTTACCCCCCAGCCTCTTAGAATTTTAATAACTTCAAGCGCAACTGATTTTCTAACATCATCGGTTCCGTTTTTGAATGCGGCACCTAAAATCCCAAAAGTTTTCCCTGACAAGTTATGTCCCAACTTGTTTGTAACTTTTTCCAAAAAATAATATTTCTGACGTTCATTCGCATCCATAACCCCCCTAAGTAAACGAAAATCATAAAATTTTTCACTGCTTGTTCGGTACAATGCTTCAACATCTTTAGGAAAGCATGAACCTCCATATCCAATACCAGCATTTAAAAATTTGGGACCGATTCTATTATCTAAACCCATTCCGTGCGCAACAGATTTAACATCAGCTCCGGTCCTTTCACAAATCTGGGATATTTCATTAATGAAGGAAATTTTTGTCGCTAAAAACGCATTTGCAGCATATTTAATCAGCTCTGCACTTGCTATATCAGTACGAACAATTACCGTGTCCAAATGTTCATATATTGTTCCGAGAATATCTAAGGCCTTTTCGGAGTCTGATCCTATTACAACTCTGTCAGTATTATTTGCATCGAAAATCGAAGTTCCTTCACGTAAAAATTCGGGATTGGAAGCCACATCAAATTTAACTTTTTTGTCTCCGGCTCCTTTCAAAATTGATTCTTTAACTTTTTTATGTGTACCAACGGGAACAGTACTTTTTGTAATTATAATCTTATAATCATCTTCATCCATATATTTGCCGATTGACTCGGAGGCAGAAAATACATACCCGAGTTCAGCTGCTCCGGATTGATTGCTTGGGGTTCCGACACAAATAAAAATTAATTCTCCATGCTTTACGGCTTTTTCATAATCAGTTGTTGCAATAAATTTGCCGTCCTTTTGTGCTTTTGCGACTAATTCCTCTAGCCCTTCTTCATAAATCGGCATTACCCCCTTCTTTATCATTTCGATTTTCTTTTCGTTTATGTCGAGGCACATGACATCATGCCCCCAATCTGCAAAAACTGCGCCGGAAACAAGACCTACATATCCTGTCCCAATAATTGTTATTTTCATTTGATGCTCCTTTATAAATTAATATTACCCTTTTAATTGCGCATCGGGTTCGTATAATCCTCTAATGCTATTCAGGCGGACTCGCATTACATCCATAAAATTATAATAAGAATCTTTTAAACTATGGACTTTACTGCTGTCTTTATATGTCCATGTAACCGGGACTTCTTTTATTTTATACCTTAATTTTCTAGCAATAAAAAGTATTTCAACATCAAAACCGGAAACCTTACCTCCAACAATTTCATCGCCTTGATCGCTATATAATTTCACTCTTTCAAAAATTCTTCGCGAAACCTGCTGACTAAAAAGTTTAAATCCACACTGGGTATCATTTATACCGGGTAATAAAACAAGCTGAACTATAAAATTAAAAACCCGCCCCATAAAATGACGGGTATAAGGTTCATTTATTCTTATCGCACCCGGCCCTTCACGGCTGGCAATTGCAATATCGTAACCCTGATTTTCGATCCAGACAAGCATTTTCCCGACTTCTTCAATTGAGACTGATAAATCTACGTCAGTAAATAACACAAATTTTCCTCTCGCTTGTTTCATTCCAGCTATTACAGCTGGAGCTTTGCCTTTATGCGTATTTTCAAGTAGTTCAAGTTCTACCCAGTCGTTCTGATGCCTTTTCACAATTTCTTTTGTAGAATCGGTTGACCCGTCATCAGAAACTATCACCTCGTATGAGTGTGGTTGAGAATGTAAATATACATATATTTTCTCAAGTGATCTTTCGATCCTTTTTTCCTCGTTATAAGATGGAATTACAATTGATAAAAATATTTCTTTGGTTCGCATATAATATTTATTTAATTAATGGGTTTTCCATATAATTTTTTTATAAAAATAAAAATTCCAGAAGAGTCCAAATAAAATTCCCACGATTTGGTAAACATAGTCGAGTATAAACCCACGGCCAAATAGATTAACACATACCTGGAAAATTCCGAGCTGAATTAAAATCCCACCGGCAACCACAAATTGATTTTTCACAAACCTTCTCCAGAAAAGAAACCCTCCGAGCGCACGGTCTTTAAAAGCCCATAAATTATTGACTGTGAATGCGGTTAAAACTCCTATTTCTATTGCCAGTAAAAGTGCAAAGAGAGCATTGGGATGAATTTCAAATCCAAAAATAAAATAGTCATAGGGAATTCTAAATAAATCCCAATCTTCAACAGCGGGCCTGAACATTAACCCGTATGCTAAAAACTGTGCAATGCTGCCGAGTCCCCCTGCAACAAATACTTTGCCAAATCTCGAAATCATAAAATCTTTCACGCGTGAGTGGATAACAAATATAAATCCATTTAATA
>CAYHDM010000039.1:0-7501 GCA_964355455.1 uncultured Candidatus Saccharibacteria bacterium | reverse complement strand
GAGCAGCAGGATCAGGTTAAACTTCAGCTCTCGAATGTTATTGAGGCCGTATTTTCCATGCGCCTGGTTCCGGGAACAACCGGAAGTAGGGTTGTTGCCTACGAGCTTATGTTGGGAAGCCCAGCCATAAAAACCTCCATCCTGTAAAATTTTTATCTCCTCGGGAGGCATATTATCCCCTAACAGGTCGCGACCCATTTCTGTAACCCAAATTTCTTCGGAGCCAGGTTTTTGCTCGAAAAATACTGCGTTACGAAGTCCGTTTGAAAAAACCCGTAATCCGCTTCCATCTAAATTTGAAATTAAAACTGCCGCTCTTTTAGGATCTTTTTCGTTGCATACATTGCAGGATGATCCAACTGATGTAAAAAGCATGGGCTTTCCGTTATAATTTGCAATTTCTAAAGTGCGTGTGAAATGATTTTGATTTATATCCGCAGGTAAATTAAATAACCGCTTTACAAAAACCGCGTTTATTGACTCGGGATCATAAGAATACAAGCCGATTCTATTGGTTTCAGCTACATATAAATCGCATGGACCCTTCGAAACCAAATCTCCATCGCATTTTATCGCGATTCCATGCGGAAGATTCAGGTCTATCAATAAAGTCTTCAATTCCCCTTTTCCGTCATTGTTAATATCGTTTATAGCGACAATACGTCCGGAGCTTGTAATACTTGCAAGCAAATTTCCTCTCGGATCAAACCTTAAAACCCGGACTTTTCCTAAATCTTCGGCAAAAATGCTTATTATAAAATTGTCAGGAAAAGTTAATGGACCTATCTTCCCGATGTTTGCGTTCGTTAAATTTCCAGAATCAGGATTTTCTTCACCATCACTAATATCTTCCGGAACAGTTTCATTCGCCCTATTTATTTCATCAGAAATATCCCGAGACGCCGGTGCGTTAGGCTTGGCAAACGGCTTGTATACGGCAAAATAGAAATATCCTCCGACTGATAGTAAGGCAAGACCCAACACCACCGATGAAATTATTAGGACATTACGAATTGTCATGGATTTAAGATACCGTAAAACTCAATTCGAAACAAACTTGGGATACAATAGGTTAAATGCGACTAATTAATAATATTTTTGCTTCAATTAGGCAAAATAAACTGATATTTTTCATTTTCATAATTTCGCTGATTTTCACATATAGTTATACGGATTTTAGCGCCAATATGTCGGTTGGCTCCGGACATGTATATGTGGCGAAAAGCCTCGCATTGAGCCATAATTTTAATATAGATGAATATTGGGGAAACGCGGGTGTCGATGTTATAAAACTTGGTAATAACTATTTTTCAGCTTATGCTCCATTTAACGCCGTTTTAATGGCGATTCCATATTTTGCGCTCCAAATAATCTATTATTTCTGGACACATTTATTTGGAGGAATTAACGGCGATATTTCTTTGATATTCGAAAGTTTAGCCTTTTCTTTACCGTCATCCCTGGCTTTAGTTGGAATTTTGATTTTATTGAAAAAATATATTGGAAATAACGTAAAAATCTCTTCTCTTAATTTGAATTTATTAACTTTGGGAACAGGACTCGGGACACTTCTCTTCTCATACAGCGTCTCGTATTTCAACCACGTTATTTCAGCCTTCTTTATATTTTCCGCATTCTATATTTTATCTATTAGCCACAACAAAAAATATTTATTCGTGGGAATATTAACCGGACTCGCATTCTTGACCGAATTTCCCACAGTACTTTTTTGTTTTGCTGTTTTGGCGGCTGAAATATTCTTGTTAATATCCAGAAAGAAAAAGCTAAGCGAATTCATTTCAGACTTATTTTGGTTTTCAATTCCCGTTGCCACATCAGTTTTAATAATCCTCGCCTACAACCAATATCATTTCGGAGATCCGTTTTTATTTGCAGAATCAATTTTGCGGGAACAAAAAGCTGCAAAAGAAGCTACCACACACTCATTTTCACAAAATCCGATATACGGATTATACGGAGAATTATTCTCTCCATTAAAAGGGCTTTTTATATACTCACCTTTTTTGATATTTGGAGTTTTCGGCATAAAATCCTTTCTCAAGAGAAATCAATATAGTGCAATTTTAGCCATGAGCTACACCGTGATGATTTTATTTATTTATTCTTTATGGAATGACTGCTTCGGCGCATCGGTATACGGAAGCAGATACATAATAACTGTTATTCCGTTTTTAATAGTCTCCTCCGCGTATTTTTATGAAAAAAATTACCAAATCTCAGTTTTAAAATATTTGCTTATCCTCCTAATAACAGTTAGCGTTTTTACAACTGTCTCAAACGCATGGCTTGGAATCGCCCGAGGCAAATTTGGCGAATGTGAAAGATATTTAAATTCGATGAATCCATATACAAGCGCGATTGAAAGCTTTACAGACGAAGACGGACCCAAAATTTCCCCTATTATATTTCAGTATGTTCTGGATAAACAGATAAAATAGCATAAATAACGAACCTATTTATTGCGCCTTGCCATGATAAAATTGATATGCCTATGAAACATATCCCTGAAGTCGTCATGTATGTGACGTTTGATATTAGCCAGATTCCGCCTGAAATAACAAGGTCGGACGACTTGAAAACATATGTTTTACTACAAACTCAAGGTGAATCCGTTGAATTGATCGAAAGCCCCAGAATCGCCTTATCTATGTTTATTTTCAATATAATACATTCCGTTTGTCCTGAAGTGGTATTTCGGACAAATAGCGGAGGTCGTCACATTATTTACGATCACCAGCCGGAGACGGTAATTCATCCTGTTGGAGTAAATGAGGCTTTATCGGTGAAGCAGGATTTTACTTCTCATGAAACCCCTCAAAATAATGTTGAAATTAATTTGGAGGAGATCTGGAATTCTATTTCAGATGAGAAAGAAGATGCAAAAATATTGAGGAGTCTCGAAAAGGTTAAGGGGGAAATACGAAAAACAGGTAAAACAACAATAATCGGGGACGTTCCCCTATTATTAATTCTATGCGCACAACATTTAGTCGGACATAATTCTAGGCAGATTTTTTACAAACGAAATCTCAGTAAAGAAGCTAAGCGGATAAAATAAAATGCAACCAACATCGCAGTTAATAGAATCAACTCTGGCTCCTGATTTTATACCCACTCCTGAGCAGCTTTCTTCGAAAGTGCTTGAGAAATTAGCTGAGCCTTCCCCGTATTTAGAAGGGATAAATTTGCCTGTAGTCGGATTCGAAAAACAAATAACGAATTTAATCGCGTTTAATTCAGGTACAGTTATTGAAGCTGAAACCGGCGCAGGAAAATCCCTAGCCGTACCATTTATCGCTGATAAAGTCGCCAAAGCATTGGGATTACCCGGGATCACAGTCGTAACACAGCCAAGAAACCTTGCTACAAGGCAGGGTGCAGAAAGTATGGCGGGAATCGCCCACTGCCAAGTTGGAGAGAAAGTTGGATATCACGTCGGCGATCAAAATAAGAGGGAAAGCCCTGAAACGGACATTCTGACTATGACAGAAAGAATATTGGTTAATGAATGGGTGCGGGGCGACCGCATATTAAGCAGATATTCTATCGCCATTGTCGACGAAGCCCATGAAGGGGGGAAAGAAACCAACAATGTTCTCTTGGTACTGAAAAAGGCCAATGCGGAGCGAGAGAGAAGAGGCATGGAACCAATTAGAATCGTTATTACATCTGCCACAATCCCTGCCAAGAAATTTACAAATTATCTCTCATATAATGAAGCAAATCCAAGCAAAAAGGAAAAAGTTGGACACATCGAAATCCCTGGAAGAACTCACAAAGTCGAAATTTCCCATACACGAAGAGAACTTAAGGATGGAGAAGATTACACCATGCCAGCCGCGCAATTGACGCTTAGAAAAATAAGAGAATTTGATGCAGCTCATGATGACGGAAATATTTTAGTATTTATGCCCGGTAAAGGTGAATGTGATGACACCATTGAACAATTAAAGAGACTTCTGGGCCCGGAAGCAGATAATTACGAGATTTGGCCCGCTTATAGTGAATTGCCTCAGGGCGAATATGACAAAGTTTTCGTACCAGGGACAAAACGAAGAATCGTGGTAGCTACTAATATTCTGGAGACTTCCGTTACTCCTCCAAGACTAGCTTATGTTGTTGATACCGGTTTAATAAGGGAAATACGCTACAGTCCCAAAACCGGAATTGAAAAGCTGGTTGCAGTAGAACATTCTCAAAGCGGAGTAACGCAAAGAGCAGGTCGTGCAGGTCGTGTACGACCTGGAAAATGCGACAGACTTTTCACCAACGCCAACTATAGAAAACGCTCAAAATACTCAACTCCTGAATTATTAAGAACTCACCTCGGGCCAACAATATTGGAATTAGCAGGACTTGGAATCAGGGACATACGAAATGTCAGGCTTTTAGATCAACCAAACCCCGAAGATTTGGAACACGACCTACGAGACTTAAAAATACTAGGAGCAATGGATGTAAACGAAAATCTAACTCCTGAAGGCGAGCTCATGGCAAAAATCGGAGGAAAACCCGAGCATGCAAGAATGCTGGTTGAAGCCAACAAACATGGGTGCGTTAAATCCGCTGCCGTTGCTATTGCATTCGCAGATATGACAAAATCTGTCATGGATTTTTCCAGAGATGCTGAGGAACAGAAAGGAATACGCAGAGCCCAACATCCGCTTTTGAATCTTGCTTCGGATTATTTAACTTTTGTTAAAATCTGGGAGGAATTTGAAGGAAACGGAAAAACCGAAGAATGGGCCCACAGCCATCACCTGGATTATGAAGTTTTACGAAGGGTATCCTCTTCACTCAACGATATAGCAAAGTCTTTACGTGGCACCAAGATTCCAATGGTTAACGACAGCAGGTTCAACTCAGCCCCTCCCGAAGAATTTGCCGAAGCTGTAGGAAAATCTTTAGCTGCTGGCTTGGTCGGTACTTTAATGAAACGGTCAGGGGGCAATAAATTCAGCCGAGTATACTTCAGACCTCCGGGTGTTGACAAAGATGAAGTCCAAATAGACAGATCTTCAAATGTTCGGCAGGCAGGGGTGAGATTGGACGATTATTTGGTCGCAGAACTCGATTCGTACGAAGACAAAAAAGTTAAAGGAAAGGTTAACATTACCGCAAAACAATGCCAGGCGGTTCCAAGAGAATGGATCCCGGAAATCGCTCCACAATTATGCGAAGTGAGAGAACTATACACACCCACTGACCGGTCCGGAAAGACAGCTATAAAAACTCGCGCTGTCATGTTAAAAGGGACAAATGATGTGCTTAGGGTATTAGGCGAAGAAACATTAGAAGGAAATGCAACAAAGAGATCTTTGGCTCATCGTGTAAGTACAGGAGCTGACCCATTCCCTCCGACTAGACAAAATATTAATACTATACGCCAAGCTAACAGCATATGGAAAATAGGTGCTAATATACTTAAGAAAATTTTTGGATAAAATAAAATGAACAGACCATACACACGCCAGGATCTAGAAGACTTTTATTACAAAATATTTGTGAAATACAATATTAATTCCCTATCCGAATTGGAAGATGCCATAAAAAACGGCATAATCAGTGAGGACGAATTATTAATAAAATTAGATGATTTAATTTCGCCCGATGAACAAAGAGAATTAGAAATCGCTATCGCAAAACATAAACAGGCAGAATCGGTCACCCCAGATAAAAATCCTTCACGCGATAACATAGCTATAACAGGTCTCCGGCCCACCCCTGACGATTAATCAAATCGAAATATCCGCCCCCAAAGACTTATATATTTCAAAAACATTCGGATATCTTCTTTTTAGGATATCGACGCCGGTTATAACAGTCTCAACATCATCCGCCAACGAGGCCAGAAAAATCGCTTTGCATGCCTGAATAATTCCGGGGGAGGTAACATTCCCCCCCTTAAATTTAACGGGACCTGAAACAATGACCCTTTGCTGGTCGCACATAAAAATATTCGCACCCATAGAATTTAATTCGTGTATAAAATCCAGACCTGTCTCGTACATCCAGTTTTGAATTAAAATTCTCCCCTCGGTTTTGCTGGCAAGCGTTACCATAACTGGCAAAACATCAACGGGAAATCCCGGCCATGGTCGAGGAACCAGTTTTGGCATATCCTCATTTGCAACCGGAAAACCGCTATTTTTAGCATCAATTTTAAGATTATTTGATCCGTATACAACCAGATCTTCTTTATCCCTTTCAATTTTTATATTAAATTTATGGAATATCTCGATTATTCCTCCAATTATACTTTCAATATTTGCTCCTTTTATCCTGATTTTCCCTTTTGTAATCGCGGCGGCCACAATATATCCAGAAATATCAACAAAATCCGGACTCGGGACAAAAGTGACGCCTTTCAGATTTTTAGCACCTTTTATCCAAATTTTATTAGAATTTATCCCATTTATGTTCGCTCCCATATCTGAGAGCATATGGAGCAAATCAGCAACATGCGGTTCACAAGCGGCATCAGTTAAAGTAAATTCACCATCAACCCCTGCGGCATACATCAAAAAATTCTCGGTCGCAGTCACGCTCGCCTCAAACTGCCAAATATCAATTTTCGGAAGCGGCTTACGTGGATTATTTGGAGCTGTAAAACGAACAAAGCCGTCGAAAAACTCAACTTTTACTCCGGCCTTTTTAAATACATCAACATGGGATGCTATCGACCTTTTACCTAAAACACAACCACCTGGTACCGGAATTTCAGCAATTCCAAACCTCGCTAAAAGAGGTCCGGCAAACATTATTGATGCACGGATTAAATTCCCTAAATCCTTGTCCACTTTATAATTTGAAAGTTTTGAGCAGTTAATTTTTATATTATTGGAATCGGAATCATCGACATCGGCACCCAAAAGCCTAAGCATTTCGAGCATTTTTGCAACATCTGTCGTATTTGGAACGTTAACATATGTAATTATTTCATTTGATAAAATGCTGGCTGGCAGCGCTGCTAAGATAGAATTTTTGTTCGCAACCGGAGTTACGGTGCCAATCAGGGGTTTTCCGCCATGAACTGTTACTGTATTCATTGTTTGTTGCATTCTACGATAAAAACAGCATGGTGGGAATAATAGGAGGATATATGGTCAGGGTGGTCGGGCTTGAACCGACGACCTCTGGACCCCCAGCCCAGCGCTCTGCCAACTGAGCTACACCCTGGTATTCAACGAGTATTATAACGTAATTTATATATGATGGAATTAGCGCTTTTTAACGCTTTGAGTACTGAGGTCTTTTTCTGGCTTTCGTTAAGAAAGGCTTCTTTCTTTCGACCTCGCGTGAATCACGAGTCACTAGGTTATTTGACCTTAAAATAGCCTTAAATGTTGCATCAAAAGCAATTAAAGCTCTGGCAATTCCAAGTCTTACTGCTTCTAACTGGCCTTTTGGACCTCCACCGTGAACTTTTATAGTGGCGCTAAATTTTGCTTGGGGATGTGAAACTCCGACGGCATGAAAC
>CAYHDM010000038.1:0-7546 GCA_964355455.1 uncultured Candidatus Saccharibacteria bacterium | reverse complement strand
GAGAAAATTGATCCCAAAAAAAACGCTCGATATATTATTGAGCGTATTTTGGAGTTAGGTGAGGACGAAGAAGTGCGTTGGATGTGGAATTTTTATGATAAGTCATTATTAAAAAGAGCGGTTGAAAAATCTCGTTCTCTTAGACCCGAAACAAAAAAATTATGGAGCAATCTTTTGGTAAAGTAAATAAAGACAACACAGTTTATGCAGAATTATTTAAGGCAAAAATCAGTTTTATTTCTTATCCATTTTTTATCTCAAAACAGGTTTTTTTAAAACACGGAGCAGTCAACATTCTTCAGCCGCTTGATGTTGCGGTAATGAAGGTTATTGCCATATCGCAACGCGGAAAAAAACGAGATTTTTTCGATTTGTATTGGTGTACTAAAAATATTGAGCCACTTCAGGAAATAATAAAACGATTGCCTGCGCAATATCCATCTGTAGCTCATAATTATCATCATATTTTAAAAAGTTTGGTGTATTTTGAAGATGCCGAAGATGATCCGGATCCGGTCATATTTTTTAAAGCAAATTGGAAAGAAGTTAAAGATTTTTTCTCAAAAGAAATACCAATTATCACAATAAATTTGATAAAATTACAGTAATCTTTATTTCATTCGAAGCAAAATCATGTTGATAAACGCAATACGCAAAATAAAAAACCGTGCTAAAATATATGTAGCGCGGTTTTTATCTGTAATAATTTATTAAATTTAATTTTCGAGTGCTTTTACAACTATATGATATTTAGACATTTTGACAAACTATATATAGTTTGGTAGTATATAGACATATGACTATAAAAGAAAAACTACAACTTATCCAAAAATTATCAGGATTAACCCAAGCTGAATTGGCGGGGCACTTGGGCGTGACTTTTGCGGCCCTGAATCGCTGGGTAAACGGCAAAGCCCTGCCCAGAAAGAAAGCGCAGGAAAAAATTGATGAGTTATATAAAGAGTATTCTGGAGAAAAACAAATTCCAGAAACAGTTTTGACGGCTAAGAAAGAGATTATCTTAAAAAGGAGAAAAGATCATAAGTCAGTTTTAAAAGAAATCATAGACAATCCCGATATCCGGGACCAGTTTTATCTTTCCTTAACATATCATTCCAACCGCATTGAGGGCAGTTCGCTTTCAGAAAATGATACCGCCGCAATTCTATTCCAAAACGCGGCTTTGCCAAACAAAAGTTTAGTTGAGCAACTGGAAGCCAAAAATCATCAAGCGGCATTGGAATACTTGTTCGGCTATTTAATTTCTAAAAAAAGTATAAACGAGGATCTTATTTTGAAACTCCACAGCATTCTTATGAATGCTATCATGCCGGATGCCGGTTTATACCGCAATCATGGCGTGCGGATTTTGGGCGCTAATATTCCAACCGCCAATTATCTTAAAATCCCGATTCTAATGGCAAAATTAATTCGTAATGTCAATCGCGCCGCCAAAGATATTATCGCCCAGGTTTCTTTAATTCACAGCCGTTTTGAACAAATTCATCCTTTTGCCGATGGTAATGGCCGCATCGGCAGATTGTTAACATACGCCATGCTGTTGAAAACCAATTTGCCCCCAGCCGTTATTAGACAAGAACGCAAACGACCATACAATGCTTATCTTAATAAAGCTCAATTAAAAGGAGACGCCAGCTTGTTGGAAGACCTTATCTGCGATGCAATATTGGAAGGACATCGGATTTTAGAACGCGAATAAATAATCTCAATTTTCAAATGACGAAATTACTAAAAACAAAAATATTTTTTCTGATGATTTTATTTCTCGGGATTTTAGGCTGGGCGGGAAGTTCCCATGCTGCGGCAACGATTACCGCTCAAAGCTGTAATAATACAGCGGCCCTGCCTCATGTTCAGGCCGCGGTCAACGCTGCCAATCCGGGAGATACAGTGGTGGTGCCTGCTGGGTCGTGTACTTGGACTTCTCGTCTTACCATCACAAAAGGAATTATTCTGAAAGGGGCTGGGATTACCGAAACAATCATCACGGCAGGATTAGATGGAGATGACAGCAGTACGGGTGATGGTAATTATTTAGTTGTATATACCCCAGCAACACCTGCAAATAATGAGACGTTTCGATTGACGGGATTCACCTTTGACTGTGCCAGTAGGATTCAGGCTTTAAAGTTGGAGAACGAAACTCTGAATATCTTAAATAAAATAAGAATAGATCATAATAAATTCATAAATGGGCGGGACGGAACAAGATTTCTTTTATCATATGGAACTATTTATGGAGTCGTAGATAATAATTATTTTGATAAGAACACAGACATAGGACAGACGATGGATTTTTATGCTCTTAATGCAACAACCTGGACCAATTTCTCATTCACTTTTGGTAGTGCTGATAATATGTATTTTGAAGATAATACGGTCACAATGGATGATGTAAACCACGATATAGGATTAGGCGGAAGATTCTGTGCCAGATATAATACCTATACCCACGTAAATGTTGCCCGACAATGGGGTGGTTTTGAAATGCACGGCAATCAGCCTGGCGCAAATCTTTCAGCCATGGGAGCTGAAGTATATGGAAATATAATAGATAACCATACACTGCCCCAAAACCTAATTTTTGTCGGTCAAAGAGCAGGAATGGCTTTATTTTTCTGGAATAAAATTCTCCTCTGGAATGATGCTGTTTCCGCCTGGGCAGCAGCAGTAGAGGAGTATGAGGATTCAATAAACCCTCCTGCGACTGGCCCGACGGGACAAACACAGCACGTGTCAAGTTCTTATTATTGGAATAATAGGTATGGGACGATTGGTACTAATTTATTAACATTTGGCGCTACTAATATGTATATGCCTCATTATGAAATAAAAGCAAACCAAGATTTCTGGAATCATAATCCATCCTATAACGGAACAACGCAAATAGGTGTTTATTGCGGAAATGCTTTGCCGGCAAATTGCACAACAGGGGATGGAGCATGGATAACTATACAATCGTGCAGTTCTGTTTCAGCCAATAATGTTGGCGTGAATCCCATAGAACCCATTTCTGGCACTCTTTATAAATGCACAGCAATAAATACATGGGAGGTTTATTATATCCCTTACACCTATCCCCATCGAGTCAGAACCGATTGTGTTAATTATCCGACCCTTTGCGACGCTGGTCCACCTGTTTCCTCAAACTTCCTCCCCGAGCAATTCATCCAAGCTGAATCAGGCCAGCTAACTTCAATGCAAACCGGTGTATCTGGTTCAGATACATATATATATACAGCTACAGACAATACTGGTTCTGCCAGATATGTTTTTGATATTTCTCAATCAGGCCAATACAAACTGGAAGCTAAAGTTAATTCAAACAACGACTCTGGCACTAACTCCTTCTATGTTGGTTTAAATAACGAATCTTCCCAAGGGAACAATTTATATACATACGCATTACCCATAGTCAGCTCATTCACCTGGGATGATGTAAACAAAGTTGGCACTGGCACCATCTTGCCTGAATTTGACCCGATGACCTGGAATCTCACTCAAGGCACCCACTCTTTCACCCTCTACGGCCGGGAAGCTAACACCTGGCTGGATCAGATTATCCTAAAGAGAGTTACTACAGATACCACCCCGCCATCCGCGCCGACGGGAGTGGTGGTGAGATAAAATTATTAAAATCGTAAAAGCATGCAAAATAATATTCAAAAATTTAAAACCATAATTATTTTTGCAGGAATATTTTTAGGAATATTTTGTTTTATTAAAATTTCGCAAGCGGCCACGCACGAAGTCACGAATTGCACCGTGGCTAACGTTCAAGATGCCGTTGAAGAGGCGATCGCAGGAGAAGATTCCGTATATCTCAACTGCGCTTCGGCAACTTGGGATACTTATGTAACCATCACCAAGGGAATCACAATTTATGGCAATGGACCTACTTCTACAACAATTACTGCTAACAATTCTGCATTGTTCAACATAACATTGGTAAACACTGATAATTTCAGGATGCATGACATAGGTTTTACAGGAACAGGTGGTGGTCTCGGATTAGACACCACACTTATTAGACTTCGTGGGACAGGAGATATTGGAATAAGTGCTGGGACGATTTGGAACTCTCTTCGGATGGACCATTTGAAGTTCACTAATGTATCCTATGGTACATTTTGTTTCACCATAGATATATGGAACACAATCCCCTACCACCCTAAAGCTCTGTTCGATAACATTACCTATACGAATACTGGACCTGGGGCCTTTATTAAAATCGCTGGAAACAATTTTACCTGGACAGAGGCAGATCAGTATGGAACTGATTACGCCATTTTTATCGAAGACTCTACTTTTTATTGGAGTACCCCAGCTTTCTATAACTATTTAACCGATACGGAACATGGAGTTCGGATGGTCGTTCGATATAATACTTTCACAAATGGCAGTATTCAGATGCACGATACGGGAAGCACGCCTGCCGCCAGAGGTAATAGGATTGCAGAGGTATATAATAACACATTTAATTGTACAGGGGACTGTAGTAGCATGTTAGCAATAGCTATGAGGGGTGGTGGGTATATTATACATGACAACACCATTGCAGGTAGTTATTGGACTCCTGGATTTGCGCAGATTTATAGAACTACAGGTCCTGGTTATTTAGGTGGGGCTTGTAATGGAACTCCACTAAGAGCCTGTAACACTGATTCTTATTATCATTGTACTGGTGGGGATAAAAAATGGACTGGAAGCAATGAATGTTCTGGTAAGGGTTCCAGGGTCGTCGCTTGCACATCCAATTTCGATTGTCCAATTGGAGTTGACGGAACTGCTACCTGCCTTGCTTCTATCGATAACGTGGACGGGGGAACCAATGCCTTCGGCTATCCCTGTAGAGATCAAACTGGATGGGGTCAGGAATACGGAACTGGAGGAAGATACCAGTACCCATCTCCTGTCTATTGGTATAATAATGGAACAGATGCTAGTTGTGCAACTGGTGGAACTTGTAATAATTCTGCGACTATCGCTGGAGCTAATAATTGGTTTCAGGTAAATAGAGACTTCTGCTATTACAGTCCAGTCACCGACGATTGCGGAGCAAAGACAGCTTGGACCTATACACCCTATACCTATCCTCACCCTCTCCAAGGAGGTTCCACTCCCCAGACCTGCGGCAATAACGTGAAAGAAGGCACAGAAGTGTGTGACGGGACAGACCTGGCTAGCCAGACCTGCATATCCCGCGGATTCACGGGAGGAACTCTTGCCTGCAGTTCCGGTTGCGCGAGCTTTAATACGTCAGGTTGCACTTCATACTTCCAACCCGAGGCTAACATAGAAGCAGAATCCGGAACGCTTACAGGAATGCAGACAGGAGTTTCAGGCTCAGACACTTATGTGTACGCAAGCACAGACAACACAGGCTCTGCCAGCTTCGCATTTAATATCCAGAATCCCGGGCAATACAAAATTGAGGCAAGAGTGAATAACAACAATGATGGAGGCCAGAACTCTTTCTTTGTTGGGCTGGACAGTGAGCCTGCCCAGGGAAACGTTTACTACACATATCATTTATTTCCCCTTCAAACAGGATTCTACTGGGATAATGTAAGCAGATGGGGGAACGGACAAACAGGAGATCCGCCCATATCAGAATTTGACCCCATGATCTGGACTCTTTCTCAAGGCACCCACACCCTCACCTTCTACGGCCGGGAAGCCAACACTTGGCTGGATCAGATTATCCTAAAGAGAGTTACTACAGATACCACTCCGCCGGCCGCGCCAAGTGGAGTGAGGGTGAATTAAGAATTAAGAATTATGAATCAAGAAAAAATCTATTTTAAAATTATTTTTATAACGATATTATTTTTCGGTATTTTCGGTTTGGTAAAAAGTTCGGACGCAGCTTTAACAAGGTCTGGTAGATGGCTTTATTACGACGGCTCTCCGATTTGGCTAATTGGGTATGATTTACAGCAATGGTTCAGCGACGCATCATATACGGAAACACAGGTTAAAGCCAAAATTGATACACTAGCTGCGTACGGAACAAAGTGTTTTAGGGTATGGCTTAATACCTGGTACATGACTGCAGGAACGGACTATTTTCCATTCACCGTTACCGGTGACCTGTTCGATCTGAGTTCCTACAGCAACGCCTTTTTTACAAGATACAAGAACCTGATAACCTATGCAAAGACAAAAGGTATTATTGTCGAGGTTGTTATATTCTCTGAATACCCTGCACTTCATTATTGGAATGATGCTGATCATGCTAATTATTGGAGGGCTCCAGAAAATACATGGACTGTGTGGAATGATGTGGGTACATATTTCTTCCCTCAGTTTTTTACACTGAATTACACGCAGAGCGGGTATAATCTTACCACATACCAGAAAGCGCTGGCATCAAAGGCTATTGCTGAATTTGAGCCAATCGGAAATGTCTTTTTTTCGGTCCACAATGAGTTTCCGGGTATTGGTGGTGGTAGTAGCGCAACTGGAGAATACGTAGATCAGGTTTATCCATGGCAACAGGCAATGGCTGATCATTTTCATAATGATGGGGCGATAGTTAGTGTTAATGCCAATGAGACTAGTGGTATGAATACTAAGGGTATAGAATACTGGTCAGTCAGGGCGAGTATTGATATTCTTAATTTTCATCCTTATTCAGGCACCAGCTACAATAATATTGATGCTATAGGAATTATGTTCGGGACAATGAGTACTTATAACAAGGTACTTATGTTTGATGAAAGCCATACGTTTGAGAACTCAACATATACTGATGCTGTAACCAGGGAAATGTGGGCGGCTTTTACCAATGGTATTTACTATCTTGCCTATACTGATGATCATGATGCGTTTGCCGATGGAGATCCCGGCTGGGTATCAAGAGCCGACAGGATACTAACACTAAAAAATATTTCTGATATGGGAGATTGGTGGAACGCCACCAGAAATCCTTCATTAGTTACCGCTGGCCCAGGACAATACTGGCAGGGAATCGCGAATTCCGGCAAATTTTATGTTTATTACTTTACCGGAGCCAAAACAACTACCGAGGTATTAATTAATTTACCAGCGGGGACCTATAATTACAAATGGTTTGACACACGTACTTGGAATGCAAACGGCATAGCGAGCGGCCAGATTGCCTCAACCGGCACCGCCAGTATAACCGCTCCCGTAACCGCAAACTGGAACAGCGCAACAGGCGTGGTGCTGGTCATAAACAAGTCGTCAACTCCTGTTCCCGTCAACGGCCAGTGCGGCACAACAAAAAACTCATGCACAGCCGGCACTCTCAACGACATTGCCGACAGTGCTACCTATTATCTTTGGCAATGCGTAGGTTCAAACGGCGGAACAATCTCTTCATGTAGTCTGGCTATGCCATCAACCAATCCCGTCGGCCACTGGAAATTTGACGAAACCTCCGGCGCTACAGCTTTTGATTCTTCGGGCAACGGCAATACTGGAACTCTCGTGCATGGTCCTATTTGGACAGCAGGCAAAGTCGGCCAGGCGCTGAATTTTGACGGGGTGGATGATTATT
>CAYHDM010000037.1:0-7555 GCA_964355455.1 uncultured Candidatus Saccharibacteria bacterium | reverse complement strand
CATATTTTGTTAGAGCAGAAATAACATATCCGGAAGAGCCGGAATATGATCCAGAAAAAGTGGACGCCAATTTGGAATATTGTTCCAGTGATTATGCAAGTACAAATGGTATCCGATTTTTCCTTGAGGATACGTCCCATCCGACTAAATTTATGTTTTTCAGCATTGGGCAATACGGAATAAGTTCGGAGAATAATAAGCCATGGCAGGAAACGATCAGTGTTAATTAGATAATTTTGTCTTTGGAGTCATAGAGTTTTTGTTAGTATTTAGGGCGGTCTTCAAGCTTATAGGTGCAAATCCCTCAAGTGGATTTGTCAGCTTTATCTATGCAGTAACACAAATCTTTGTTTTACCCTTTTTAGGAATATTCCGACAAGCTGTTACTCAAGGAGTAGAAACTGCTTCGGTACTTGAACCGGCAACATTTATTGCGATTCCGGTTTATGCCCTATTGTCATGGGGGATTGTAAAACTAATATCGATCGTCTCAAACGAGCCGGAAGTAGGGGCGTGAGATTAGGTTTTTCACCGGTAATTACCACTGCTTACGAAAACTTTCTTTGCTTAGAGTAAAATTAGCGTTCTCAAAAAGACTTTCCCGGTTTTCTTTAAATTTCTTAACTGCGGTCGGATTAAACAATCTATATAAAAAAGCAATCGGGGTCAGGAAAATAAAAAATATCAGAGTTAATATTATTTTGGAATTTATACTCCCTGCGATTCTGGCGAATGCCAGCCAATATTCTGTAATAATTTTATTAACTTTTAAAAAAAGCAGATTATTTAATAATAAGACTCCTGCAATTATTAGGAGCAAAATATATCCCTTTAATATAAAAACAATTATTAAAGCTAACGCAAGAATGTTAATTGTTTTGTAAATTTCTAACTCCGTTACTTTCTCCATTTTAAAAAATTGTATATATAAATGGCGAGATAGCCGAACCGGCTGTTAATACAACTAAAAAGCCGACTAGCACAAGAATTAAGATCATCGGGAATAACCACCATTTCTTGTTTTCCCAAATGAAATTCCACAAATCTTTTAGTGTCTCCATATTTTTTCTCCGTAACTAACTCTATTTAAACTATTTTAATCAGTATTGCTCCGGTTTACCATGTCGTATTTTTCGTGATAAACGGGTTGTGATTTTTTATCGAACAGGAAATTTCCTAATACTAAGTAATCCATTTCAGTTTTCACAAAACACAAATAAGCTTCCTCGGGAGTACACACAATCGGCTCGCCGCGGACATTAAAGCTTGTGTTAACAATTACCCCATACCCCGTTTTTTCTTTGAATGAATTTATAAGCTGCCAATATCTTGGATTGGTTTTTTTACTGACTGTCTGAAGTCTTGCAGAATAATCCATATGCGTAATTGATGGAAGATCCGACCTCTGGTAATACAACTTTTCTTTAACAGTTAACTTATGGAAATTCTCCGGAAGTTTATTTCTTCTTTCTTTCACAACATCTGCGACCAAAAGCATATATGGAGAATCGCAGTCAATATCAAAATATTTTTTTGTATCTTCTTTTAAAACTGATGGAGCAAATGGACGGAATCCTTCTCGGAATTTTATCTTTAGGTTTAGTTTTTTCTGCATTTCGGAATTTCTTGCATCGCCGAGTATGCTTCTATTGCCAAGCGCACGTGGCCCCCATTCCATTCTTCCCTGAAACCATCCGATTACATTTCCCTCGGATAATAATTGCGAAGTTATATCTACCAGGTGATTAAAATCCGGGAAATATTCAAAAGGAGCTTTATATTTTTTCGCGGCCTGTGTTATGTCGAAGTCGTTAAATTCGGGGCCCAAGTATGAACCTTTCATTGAGTCACTGCTGTCTATTTTACGGGTGTTTTTGTAGTATAAATAATTTACCGCAAGTGCAGCTCCCAATGCTCCTCCTGCATCACCGGCGGCGGGTTGAATCCACATCTTTTCAAATATTTTTTGTTTTATAATTTTGCTTGTTGAGACACAATTCAGCGCAACTCCTCCAGCTAAGCAAAGATTTTTTGAACCCGTTAAATTTTTAGCAGTTTTAGCAAGTTTTAAAACAATTTCATCAGTAATTTGCTGAATAGCTAATGCCAAATCGCAATGATACTGTTCTAAATTAATTTCAGGTTCACGGTTATGAAAGCCAAATAGTTCATACCATTTATTTTCTTTTATCATTGTAAGGCCGGTGCAGTAATCAAAATATTCGGGATTGAGCCATATTGAACCGTCCTCTTTTATATCCACAATATTTTTTTCAATTAATTTTTTGTATTCCTGTGCTTTTTCCGAATATGGGTTTCCATAGGGAGCTAATCCCATTAATTTGTATTCGCCGGAGTTTACTTTGAATCCTAAAAAATATGTAAATGCTGAATATAAAAACCCGATTGAATTCGGAAACTTCATTTCTTTTAAGGTTTTAATTGAATTATCTTTTCCATATGCAATTGACGCAGTTGACCATTCGCCGACACCATCGATTGTTAATATTGCTGCATCGTTAAATGGGGAAGGGTAAAAAGCGCTGGCAGCATGAGATAAATGATGATCAGAAAAAAGCAAATTGATTTTAGTTTTCGAATCTTCATTCCGCAATTTTTTCATTTCGTTAATTATTAATTCTTTCAGAAATAATTTCTCTTTTATCCAAACCGGAACTGCAGACAAAAACGATCTCAAACCCTGCGGGGCAAATATGTAATATGTTTCTAATAATCTCTCAAATTTTTTAAAAGGCTTATCGTAAAAAACTACTGAATCGATATCCTCAACATTTATTCCAGCAAAATCAAGACAGAATTTAATGGCATTGATTGGGAAAGATAAATCCTGTTTTTTTCGTGTAAACCTTTCCTCATGTGCGGCGGCAATGATTTCTCCGTTCTTTATTAGCGCAGCCGCCGAATCATGATAGAAAGCTGAGATTCCTAATATATATATGTCTTTTTTTATTTCCACTATACTTGGTTGTGAATCCCTATGTATACTTTTCACAGATGACACTTCTTACGGCATTCTACAAGATTATCCTTTTATTATTAAGTGTCATTTTTACTTTATTATTAATAGAATTTGGCGCAAGAGCATATGTTTCAATGTTTCCCAGCGGATATGCGAATAATTACATTGATTTTAGAAAATCAATTCCGGAGCCGTATAAAAATTCCACATATGATGTTAAATCTTTTATAGACCAAGAATACGGGAAGATCGGCTGGTATACACCTGAAGGCACGCGTTTAGTCTTGCCCGAAGATTTTAGTATTGATTACCTGCATATAGAAAATACTTTACGCAGGACATCCTTTCAGCCCGAAGTATACAACAATACTATTTATGTTTTCGGGGGATCGACAATTTTTTGTGCGGAAGTTCCTGATGAATACACAGTTACTTCAGTTTTACAAAAATTAATTAATGATAAATATCCGAACAAATATAAAGTTGAAAATTATGGAACCACTTCGGTTATTTCTGCGCAGGAACTGGAAAGATTGAGAACAGTTAGTTTAAAGCCCGGAGACATAGTCATATTTTATGATGGGGCGAACGATGCATTACAGTCCATATATAACAACGATCCCGAAGGTTATATACTTGGGAAAAACTATCAGATCATACAAGAATCGGGACCGTTTGAGAAATTTATGATTAAATTTCACACCAAGTGGGGGAAATATTCCAAGTTTGTTTACTACTTTTTGGATCCGTATGATTATATAAACAAGCCGGCCCATTTATCGGACAAAAAGCATGTCGATGATTTGAGCTATCAAATGAAAGAAGTCTATGTCCGAAATATATCGGAAGCGAAGACTCTTTCCGAAAGTCAGGGGGCTTTGTTTTTTCATTTTCTTCAGCCGACAATTTATTCCGGAAGGGTAACAACGATTTATGAAGGAAAACTAAAATCCAACAGCCATTTAATTTCGGCCGGAATTGAGGAATCGTTAATTGCAGGATATAAACAGCTGGTTCCTTCCCTTTATGAATTAAGGTCAAATCATCAAGTGAATTCTTATGATTTGACACGCCTCTTCGATTCCAGAGATAAAAGAGAGGGACTTTTTTTGGATTGGGTTCATGTCGCGGATAAAGGAAATTATTATATAGCAAAAAAGATTTTCGATACTCTTGATGGTGAACAAAAGCTTTAATTTTTATTTATTCTTTCTTCGATAATTTTTGCGACAAACATATGTCCCAGTTTGTTCCAGTGAGCGTCTTTCACAAAATAATATTTTTCCCAGCTGTCCTGTTTTAGAAAATATTCCGACAAGTCTATTATTTTATCTTCTTTGAATCCTGCTGATGTGATAATGTCCTTAAAAGTATTAAGCGGCAAATCCGGATCAATATCACTGTCCTCATAATTAACTTTGTATTTCCCTTGATTTAATTTTAAATTTAAGCGGGAAGGAATAATAACAAAATACATTTCTATACCTTTATCGTCAGCTATGGATTTTGCTTCGGAAATATATTCTCCGATCTGTTTATAAATTTCATCTCTATCAGACTGAAAAGTTTTGTTAATTTCAGGATAACTCGTGTAATGGTTGTTCGCGATATTCTTATCGTAAAGAATTATTTCTTTAGTGGAATAACAGTTTTTATAAACGTAAATTCCGTTTGAATCTGCTTCGGTTCGGGTTATATCCAAATTCTTTTTTACGTATTTTGCAAAAGCAGATTTATTGGAAACCGGAATTAAAATATTTCTAACCAGCCATCGCAATGTTTTTGATCCAAATGAATTATCGGTGAAATAACTTTTATCTCCGGGGCAAGCTTTTGCCCATTCTCCCGGCATCATCGTAATAATATGTGACGGATAAAACCCCCAAACTACAACTTTAGGTTTTACTAATTCAACACTTCGCCTTAAGGAATTTAATTGTACGTCAAACGGATTTCCCCACATGCCGGCATTGTGCATATTAAGAATCGCCGGAAAACTTTCATTGTCTTCAACCCCGAACCCGAATGTAAATGAATCGCCGATTGCTAAAGGCGCGCCCTCGGGTAATTTACGCCCGCTATCTCTAAATCCCAGCTCATTTATGTGGTATGTGTAGTTCCATTCATCATGGCAATGATGGACCTGGCTTAAAGGTTCGTAAAAATTATTAACCAGTGAGTATCCTCTTGAATTTGCAAAATCATTGTTATCAGAAACTTTGCATTTTTCATTAAATTTTCTGGTGCTAACAGCATCCATATTGAAAAAGACAAGATCAGCTAGAAATAACGTGAGAGTAATAGAGGCGAAGAGTAAAACAAATTTAAAGATTGCAGGTTTTTTATTCGAAGGTTTAATTGATTCTGTTTCCGCGTGGTCTGTTGTGCCGGTTGCCTGATCCATTGATCCTAGTCTGGAGTAATTGGATTTTAATGTCAATTCTAAAGAATAATTTCGACACCGGCCGGGAGATTGTTTTTTATAATTTCTAAATCCTGTTTTGCGTAATCATTTCCTGACAGATTCAGCCATTTCAGTTTTTGGAGATTCCCAAGCTCGTATGGCAGACCCGTCAATTTGTTGTTTGAAAGGTCTAATATTTCTAAGTTTTGGAGCTGGCCTACTTCAGCAGGAACACCTGTCATTAGATTATCCGATGCATCAAGAATTCTCAGGTTTCTCAGATCTTTGATTTCTGCAGGGAGTGCCCCTGTTATTTTATTATTGGATATGTTCAGTTCCTCTAAACCCGAAAGCTTTAAAGTGCTTGAGGGCAGTTTTTGTAATTCCTGATTGCTTAGGTCAAGTATTTTTGACTGATCGGGGTTTTTTATGTCATCCGTTTTTGTGGTTGGCTGTTCCGGAGTATCTTTCTGTGCGTTTTCCGGGATATCTCCAGTTGTTAAATCTAGGTTTGGATTGCTCCGGACACTAAATAGTTGTCGATAAAGCAGACCTGACGAGATAAATGCAAATATTATGAGGGATATAGCAATCTTGTTGTCCATGGTGGGAGTATACACTAGGAACTTTCAACTTGATAATTTAATAATTTTTCTCGACTCGAATTACCGGCACATGTGGATATCTTCCGCTAAAGTTAAAAAATCTTGCGAGACTTACGTCACTCATTGTAACAATTACAATATTTCTGGAAGTACTGGGAATTCCATCGACTCCTTTTGTTATATCACGTAAAGATTCTCCTAAATGAACGTGGTCGAATATGTCCTTACGGGCCCTTTCTTTGGCAAAGCTGTCGAAAGCTATTGGATTACCGTTGTTTAAGCCGGGATAATTTCCGAACCATGCGGAATACAGGCCAAGTCTTGCCAGTTTTATTCCATCTACTGTGCCATTTTTGATTCCGTGTAAAATTTCGGTGCTTCTATTGTATGTGTCTTCTCTCATTACTTCTGACATCATTGCAACTGATGGAACTGAATATGTTCCCATGCAACGTTGCATATATTCCTGGTGCAGTCTCAAAAATAGTTTTTGGCCGGAAGAATTAATTCTAGCCAAAAAGTCTTCCTGTCCAATTCCCATGGCAATGCGGATTTGTGGATCATAAGCCTCGTTGTCGGCATATGCGAAAGTTAATCTGTTGTAGGCTCCTTCAGTTTCCAAATGTTCGACTACAGGCAACATTGTATTCATGATGCCCAAAGCTACAAGTCCGGCATCCTCACCGATATCTTCGAATGTATATTTTGCTGTGCCTGAATTGGATGAATCTTTTCGGTAACTGTAGTCGGGGCAAGTTGTAACAACAAACTCAAGAGGTTTCCCGTATTTTGCTTCCTCTATATATCTATCCAGAATTACTTCAGGGTTCCCTACGAATGAGATTCCCTCCCCCGAAAGTATTTCTGATGATGTGGATAAATTTTCGTCTGCCATATTTTAATACGTGCCTTTAACATAAATTACTGGGGTAAAGTCTGTTTTTTTGAGTGAATTGTACGAGCATGAAAGTATTTCTGAATCGGCACAAAGTATGATTCCATTTGAAATATCTTTTTGTTCGGCAAATGCCGCGTACATGCCAATATCCTTCTTTGCACGGTAGGCGCATTCGGAATCGGATATATTAAACCAGAATTTATATAAATCTTTTCGTAACTCTGTTACCTTGTCTAAAAATGTTTTGTCGATTTCGAGTTTTTTGATTTTTTCGATATTTGTATCTTCTTTTCTATGGAAGTCATAGTTATGCTTTGCAAAAAATTCTTCCATTCCGAGGCATTCACCTTTTATTTTTCGGAGTTTTAGGTTCTTTGATATTTTTTCACTTGACCGGTTACATCTTTCCATAAATTCATTTTTTGTAATCCCAAGTTTTTTGAGGATTAACTTATCAATACTTTCAACATCAGCCATTAAAAATGTCGCGTAGTAATCTATATTATTTTTATTTAAAAAATCAAAAAATGGCTGCACGTTTTTAATTAATTTTTCATAGACTATTCCTTTCCCTTCCTCCATGCCTGAAAAATCATGGATCCTTTCATTGTTGTCATTAATTTCAAAGGAATAATCCTGGCAAAGATGTACAAAAAAATTCAAAGTTT
>CAYHDM010000036.1:0-7578 GCA_964355455.1 uncultured Candidatus Saccharibacteria bacterium | reverse complement strand
AAAAAAACTTAAATATAGAAAAATCGTTAAAAAGAAGGGGAGCGAGTAGTCTATTATGTCAAAGAATCTTTCTAAATTTAGTGCCTGGCCGGACAAAACTTCATTTTTTGGGAAAATAAATATATAAGATAATATAAGAATTATGGTTAATACTGAATAAATGATAAGATCTTTCCATTTTTGTTTAATTGCGAGATAAACTATTGTGCTAAAAGCCAGAAAAATCGCATATTGTTTCACGAAAAACCCGAGAACTAAGAAGAATTTTTGATACAGCAGATTTAACGGCTTGCCGGAGTTTTGAAATTTAAACTGAAAATATACCACTGATAATACAAAAAGAATTACATAAATCTCCGTCATAAATCCGATTCATGAATACAGGTAAAGCGGATTTAAAACCAGCAACAATGTGGCAAGAGTCTTTAGAAAATTTTTTTCAGGTGATAAAAGATTAAGAATTTTATGGAAAATAAAAATATTTAATACTGAAATCAAAATAGTTAAAACAGGCAGCCGATTTATCCCAAAAAAATTCGAAAAGATATAAGCTAAAATCCCCTGCGTATAAAAAGTTGATCCGATATAAGGATGTAAACTAAAATCGCCGGTCAAAAATCTCTCTACAGTTTTGTAATGAACCCAGTCATCATTATTAAAAAAATTAACGTGAATTCCTATATATATTGAAAGCAAAAAGATTGCTAATATAAGCGTATATTTAGATAAATTGTGGTTCCCGGTTTGCATTTGTATACCTTGTGTAGAACAGCAAATTACAAGATTTATGTTGGCTAAATTTAAAAAACTTCACTTAGATTATATCTTATTATCATCTATATTCATTGTCGCGGCTTACTTCAGATTCGCATCTTTAGGATATTCCGATTTACAGGGTGACGAAGCCAAGATTTTTCTATATAGAAGTAGTACGAACTTTCTTGATTTCTTGTTTGCAAATTCAAAAGGACCAGGTCAATATTTAATAGTAAGGTTTACCGAACTGATTTCGCCAAATTCTATTGATACTGAATTTTTGTACCGATTGCCATTTGCTCTTGCAGGATTTTTTTCTGTCTACCTTTTCTATCATATTTCTAAAAAGTTTTTTAATTTTGAAACCGGAATTAATGTTTTATTAATCGCATCCATAAACAGTTTTTTTATAGCCTTCTCGCGGATTGTCCAGTATCAGTCGTTTAATATTTTATTGGGATTACTCTCGACCTTATTCTTTTTAAATTTTCTAAAAAACAATAGTAGAAATAATTTATTTTTAAGTTCTCTGTTTTCCGCAATCGGAATTCTTTTTCACTACGACGCGCTCGGATTTATTATCCCCCAAATAATTTTGATTTTTCTGACACAAAATAAAGCTAAAAATTATCTGATTTATTTGGGTGGATTTGCGGTTTCCTTAATCTTTTATATTCCATATGTGTTAAGTGAGAAATTTCCGGAAACACTGAATTATATTTTAAAAGAAAGGACTATAACAAATTTCAGCTACGATTCGGTATTATATAGCCTTAAATTATCCACGTTATATTTTCCGAAGGAATATTTAATCATTGTTTTTGCGCTTGTAGCCCTCTCTTTATGGAATTTGAAAATTTCGAAAATGCTGCATTACAAGGTGATTATGGCCGGTCTTCTGATTTTATTAGTAGCAAGGTATATGGTTGGGCATCCGTATAAACCATTTATTCTACTTTCTACTATTTTAGGTCTGACTATTTTATTTGTGATTTTTATAAATAAAGAACTTCAGATTACTAAAAAGTATTTTTTCATCTGGTTTATTTTTACATTTATAACTTATATTTTAGTTATAAATAAACCTTTGACACATATTTATAATATTTTTATCCCGTTAACATTTTTAGCGGGCCTTCAGTTAAATGAAGTGAAAAATAAATATTTAAAATATGGAGCATTAAGCATTCTATTTTTATCAGGAGCATCTTTTAATTATCAGGCATACATAGAGAATAAAGTGGAGTATCCATGGCAGTCTGAAAATTACATTTTTGGAAATATGTACGATGGAGTTTCAGAAGGGGAGGTTGTAAGGGGCATCTTCGGATTTCCATATTATAGAGGACTTGATAATTTGGATAATGATTTAAGCCTATTAATTGATAAAAATACTTCTCCGATTTTCTATGCGAATATCAAATTATCTCGATTAGATTTTTATTTAAATCGCGAATATCCGGTTGGTCAAACCCAAGTTAAGTATTATATAGTGGTGAAAGGTGATCGGGATTATGAGCCGGAAAATCCTATTATTACAAATTCGGCGAAAACTAAGCTTATGGAAAACGAAAATTATGCTATTTACGAGGTTTTATAGCTATATTAGAATATACCTAATCAGCAGAGCGCTGGGTTGTATCGAAAGATGGGTAGCTATGATACCTTTTCCTTTGTGTCGATCGGCTGCGACTATCATTTTATAAAAAGTCGCAGCCGATCTTTATTCCTCATTGAATACGCAAATTAATTATTTGCCTGAGTAACAGTAGAAGCGTCAGAAACATCCGGAGCAATTTCAATCTTTGCCCATTCTAAAAGTTTTGAAGTATCTCCAAATCTATCGGAGGACCCCAAGATTATAATTAAAATCTCCTCGTTTTTATTTTGATAAAGATAGGCTAAACATTCTCCTGCGCTGTCGGTATATCCGGTTTTTATGCCAACGGTTCCGGGGATTGAGAATAATAGATCATTTGTATTGCGGATTTTATAAACTGCTCCATTTGATTTGGATGTCAGAATAATTTCCTCAGTTCCGACAATTTTTCGGAATGTGCTGAATTTTAGCGCGTGAGAAACTAATATCTTTAAATCGCTTACATTTGAAACATGTGAATCACCGTTGTCAAAACCTATTACATTCGTAAATTTTGTACTGTTCATTCCGAGCTCCGCCGCACGTTTATTCATAAATGCCGTGAAATCGGCTTCATTGTCTATATTCGAGATGGCACAAGCGGCATCTGCTCCTGATCGAACTAAAAGTCCATATAACATATCCTGCAATGACAAAACATCGTTGGCTCTGAAACCTATACTGCTTCCATTTAACGCGACGCACTTTTCCGGAACAACGATCGGTTTATCCAGATCGTACTGTTCCATTGCGACAACGGCAGTCATTATTTTTGTGACCGAAGCCATAGGCAGCGTAAGGTCAGGCATTTTATCGGCTATTAATTGATATTCCCCATTATTTAGCTTAAAAATTCCGTATGCTTTTGCGGCAATTTCAGGAGGTTGGGTTTTTAAAAGCAGAGCGGGATTTTCACCTGAAGCATTTTGTGACTCCGTTGGAGAGGATGTCGATTCGGTTACGGTCTCGGTTAAAATCTCCTCCGGTTTTTGGCTTCTCAAATTGTTTAAAAAATCAAAAGAAATATTTGGAATAACCTTCGCAAAAATTCCTCCAATTGCAAAAGCTAAACAAAAGATTCCAATTGCAAGAATATGAGATGGAAATATACTCCATGTTTTATTTTTTTTAGTATTTTTTGGGAAAGTGCCTAATGCAGTATCGGGCGTATGCTCGGTGTGAACTTTTTCAACCGCCGGAGATTCTTTTGGCCCTATAGAGACATCCTTTTTTACACTGCTACCTTCGTGTTTACCCTCATGCCTATGCTCCATTGAGGGGTCTGACGAGGATGACTGAGATTTGCCTTCGTTTGTTGAGGGTTTATGTTTACTTTTGTGTTCTTTCTCCATAGTCAGCCACAATCGGATTTACGAGATCCAGCCAATCTTTATATTTCATCTGGATGCTAATGCGGTGGTCACCGGCATTAAATTCTATGATATCACTAAATCCCTCGTTAACGTAAACACTTATAGGAGGATCAAACAAATTTCCAAATGGGGAAACCGCTCCCGGTTCTACGCTACTAATAATTTTTAATTCATCCGCTGATACCATTTTCAACTTGGAAAATCCAAAAAGCGATTTAAATTTTTCTTTATCAACTTTTTGATTCCCCTGAATAACAATTTGAATAGGAGAGCCGTCCGCCCAAAATACTAAAGCCTTCGCGCCTTGCTCAAGTTTAGATCCGCGGACTTTTGCGGCTTCTTCACTTGTAAATACCGGCTCATGGTGGGCTTCCTTGTATTCGATATGGTTCTGGTCTAAAAGTTGTTTGATTTTGTCGTATAGAGTCATGGTCTCTTAAAAAGTGTGAATAAATAGGGTATAATCCGCATAATCATAGTTGTAGTTTAAAGTATACTGCAATTATTCTGTTAGTATAAAATTTATATAAAAATGAATCGTACACTTATAAAAGAAACCGTTTCAAAAGTAGGGGAAGTCGTTCTTCTAAAAGGATGGGTCAATTCTGTCAGGGGACATGGCAAAATAGTTTTTATCGACCTAAAGGATAGAAGCGGCATTGTACAGGTAGTATTTTCCGGTGAAATATTAGAAGCGGCAAAATCACTAAGGGATGAATTTGTCATTGAAGTAGAAGGGATGGTAAAGGCAAGACCAGAGTCAATGATAAATTCAGAAATAGAAACAGGAACAGTCGAAGTTGAAGCTACTAAACTAACAATATTAAACGAATCAAAAACTCCGCCTTTTGAAATCAGTAAAGATACTTCAAATGTAGAAGAGAATGTGAGATTAAAATATAGATACCTAGATTTAAGATCAAGCAGATTACAGAAAAATATCAAATTGAGAAGTGAATTTGTCAGAAAAGCCAGGGAAGTTTTGTTTTCAAAAGATTTCACCGAAATAGAAACTCCATTACTAACAAAATCTACACCTGAAGGTTCCCGTGACTTTATTGTGCCATCAAGGTTACAGCCTGGGAAGTTTTATGCTCTGCCTCAATCTCCACAGCAGTATAAACAACTTTTGATGACAGCTGGATTCGAAAGATATTTTCAAATCGCCAGAGCTTTAAGAGATGAGGATCTGCGCGCAGACAGAGGATTTGAACATACACAGATAGATATAGAAATGTCTTTTGTAGAAATGAACGACGTCATAAACACGGTAGAGGAAATGATGACAAATGTTGTAGAAAGCTTGGGATATAAGATAAAAGAAAAGCCATTTCCTAAAATAACTTATAAAGATGCTATGGCTAAATATGGAGCTGATAAATTTGACTTACGAACCGAACAAGAAAAGAAAGACGGAATTTTAGCTTTTGCATGGGTGGTAGAATTTCCATTTTTTAAAAAAACTTCTGAAGGCAAATGGACATTCAGCCATAATCCCTTTTCTATGCCTATTCCCGAGCATCTGGACTGGCTTCTACAAGGCAAAAATATAGATCAAATATTAACCACTCAATACGATTTAGTCTGCAACGGATATGAATCAGGCGGAGGAAGCATCCGCGCGCATAAGGCAGAAATATTAGAAGCTACCTACAAAGTCATGGGATATACGAAAGAAGAAACGATGGATAGTGTCGGACATATGCTTGAAGCATTCCGGTATGGAACTCCTCCGCATGGTGGTATTGCGCTTGGGGTAGAACGAATCATTATGAACTTAACAGGGGAAAAATATCTGCGCGAAGTGCAGGCTTTCCCAATGACAGGTAAAGGACAGACTTCTATAATGAATGCGCCTAGCGAGGTTACTGAAAACCAGTTGAGGGATTTAAAGATAAAAGTAAACAAAAAATAATATTTATATTATAAAGTTCCTAATATTTTTCTTATTGCTGTGGGATTTCTTAAGAATTCGTCTAGTTGCTTGGGGTGAGTTTCGACTACAAAATGAGGAACGTTGTGTGGGCTTAAAGAATTTTCCCAATCTGCAATCATTCCTCTAATAGGTTTTTGTATATGTCGTATGTCTGCATGTCTTTCCCCGTCTTCTGAGATAGGATTGATTTCAATACAACAAAGTAGTTCAAATAAACGTCTATCGTGTAATACTTTTTCATACCATCTTCTTATTGATCCCAAATCTATACTTTCTGAATTTTCGCTGTCAGCGGTGGCCATTCCTGCAGTATCAAAGGATATCCCAACTGGGAAACCTTGGTCAGCCAAATTTCTAATTATATCTAAATATGTTGCAGGGCAATGATAGGCACCATTAATTTCAAGTGCCAAGATAATGTTATCGCCTAAAGATCTCAAATGTCTTACTACTCCATCAAATTGGCCGTTTGCAATGATTTCTGTGCATGCCCTTATTATTTTTCTTTCACCTACAGGTAGAGTTCCGTTTACTAGTGTTGTCATAGATCTCTTATGTAGTTGCCATAGCGGAAGTATTTGCATCGCGGCGTATCCAGCAGATTCTAATGGATTGGGATGTCTAATTATTCCATTTAAAGTTGTAATTGGATTTTGCAAATATGCGATATCTCCCGCATAAACATTTAATCCCATCTCTTGAGCACGATCAATCACTACACTTGGGGGATTGAATATCCCTGCTTGTAAATGGAAACCGGCGGTATATCCTAAAGGTTGTACTACCTCATCTAGGAATTTCCTGACATTTTCGAGTGTCACTTGAGGGTTTAAAGTGTCTAATGGTCTGGATGAATCAGTTGATACACAAGACAAATAGTCTACAGCTCCGACGGGGTTCACATCCATATCAGAGCCCCAATGGAGTTCGGTTTCTGAGGGATTACTTATACTCATAAGCGGCATTATATACAGTTCTCAGTCCGTTAACAACGCTATGGGCTAGGTAGAAATCAAACTAATCTCACATCTTTCACCTTCAGCTCAAGCGTAGTTTTTCCATTCCATTCATTTTTAGATAAAGTTGCCGCGACATCAATTCGGTCATTCAACCTCACTGCATTTTGCAGATCTTTTCTGTTAAATGCGAGGGCAGTAATTTCATTCCCATCCTCATCCGTTAAGAAATATTTTATGTGAGAATTATTTTTCCCGAAAATACTTATGTTAAAAACTTTCATATTTTTTATGAGGAATACAGGTTCGGGGTTTCCGATTCCAAAAGGTTTTAATTTGTTAATTTCATCCAATGTGTCGTACGAAATTAATTTATGGGAAATCTCCGCGTCGATATCAATTTGTTTTGTGAAAACTGAATCTACATTTCCGATTTCCACTTTAGTTAATTCGGTTTTCAATTTTTCAATATTTTCGATTTCGATTGAAAAACCTGCCGCCATGTCGTGTCCGCCGACATTTATGAATAAATGTTCGAATTTCCGCAGAGTTTCGACTATTGAAATTCCTTTTATGGAGCGGGCGGATCCCTTGGCTTTTCCCTCACTTTTATTCACTGAAATCGCAATCGCGGGACGGTAATATGTTTGCACAAGTTTTCCGGCAACAAGTCCGATAACTCCCTCATGGTAACTTTCATGCGAAGTCACAATGAAATTCGGAAAAGTTTCATTCTTATGCGAGGCATCCTCAAATTCTGAAATTGCACTTAATAAATTCGCCTCTGTTTGATTCTGCCTTAATTTATTTAATTCGGTCAATTGATTCGCCAATTCTTTTGCCTGCGATAAAGAGTCGGTGGAAAGCAAACGTAAAGAATCCATCGCACTTTCTAGATCGGAAGAGCACACGTCTGAA
>CAYHDM010000035.1:0-7587 GCA_964355455.1 uncultured Candidatus Saccharibacteria bacterium | reverse complement strand
CGCATAAAATTATATTGTTCTTCGTCGTAGAGTTTTGGATCGATATTTGATAAATCATCGGAGCCTTCGTATCCATGCCGTTGAAGTTCCAAATAGAAATCATCTTTGTAAATCTCATGTAAAATCTTAAGCCACTCTTCAGCTTTTGCCGGTTCATCACGCAATATATGCCGACCAAGCGGTCCTGCTGGACAAGCTGTTGTACAAATTATTCCTTCTGAATATCCCTTAAGAAGTTCGACATCGGCACGCGGTTTATAATAGAAGCCTTCAGTATGAGCACGCGAAACCAGTTTTATTAAATTATGGTATCCTGTGAAATTTTTTGCGAGTAAAAGCAAGTGATAGTATCTAATTCCATCGACTTCTTCCCTTAAATCTCTTCCTGTTGGAGAAACATAAATTTCACATCCGATAATTGGCTTTATTTCGGCGTCTTTACATACCTTCCAAAATTCGTACATTCCATACATCACACCATGGTCGGAGATTGCGAGTGAGGTCATTCCCAACTCTTTTGCATATGCAACAAGTTTAGGAATTCTATTAAGTCCATCTAGCATCGAATATTCAGTATGAACGTGAAGATGGACGAATGGAGGAGTTTTTGAACTATCCATATGAATCTTAAGTTATACTAACCTACCCGAAGTTTACACACAACGGATGAAGTTTTTGTATGATTAAAGGATTATTTGATTCAGCAAATATTTTTATTAACCGATGAATTCTAATAAAATTTTACGTACTATTGTTGCATCTGCCTTACCTTGAGATTCTTTCATCACTTGGCCCATTAAAAATTGGATTGAGTTTTCGTTTCCGGATTTATAATCTCCGACTACTTTTGGATTCGTAGATAAAACTTTTTGAATTATTTCATTTATGGCTAATTCATCTGTTAACTTGAGGCTAATCTTAGATTTTTCCAATTCGACAATTTCTGCTGCAAATTTGCCTTTATATTCTTGTTTATTGATAATCAAATTTGCAGCATTCTTACTTTCCAGTCCTAATCTTACAAGTTCCAAATGTATATCTAGCAACTTGGGATCATTAATTAACACTTCTATATTTTGTTTACTTAGCCCTGCCTCTAAAAGTTTTTTCCTTTTTTGGGATGGAAGTTCGGGCATAGAAGTTTTTATCTGCGCGATCCATTCATCATCGATTTCAATAGGAGGAATATCCGGCTCCGGAAAATATCTGTAATCATTAGCTTCCTCTTTGCTTCTTTGAGAGAAAGTGTGGCCCTCAGTTTCATTATATCCACGAGTTTCCTGAGAAAGTATTTCACTTTTATCTAAAGCCTCGGACTGTCTTTTCATCTCGTACTCCAAAGCTTTTCTCATAAATCCAAATGAATTTATATTTTTTAGTTCAACTCTATAATTTGGAAGTCCGGTCTCTCCAAGCTTTCGCATAGAAATGTTTGCCTCGAGACGCATGTGGCCTTTTTCCATATCGGCTTCGCTAATACCAAGAGTCCTCGCGATTAGTTGGATTTCCTTACAATAAGTAACCGCACCTTCAATTGAGTGAAAATCCGGCTCAGTAACAATTTCTAGAAGTGGAACTCCGGCTTTGTTGTAATCAAGCCACGTTTTGTCGCCTTTGTGCATGGATTTCCCGGTGTCCTCCTCTAAATGGACTTCACGGAGTCGAATCTTCAAATTACCAGAGAAGGAACGGCTATCACCTACCTTCGCTGACGCGAAGTAAGAAAGGTCGAGCTCACCATCGATTCCAATTGGATAATGTGGGCAAGTTATTTGATAGCCTTTTGTTAAATCGGGATAAAAATAATTTTTGCGCTCAAAAATAATTTTTCGATTTAATTCGGAATTCATTGCTTGAGCAAATCTTTGGGCTGCGATAAGAGCATCTTTATTTGGAACCGGCATCGCACCGGGTAATCCCAAACAAACCGGTGCTACATTTGTATTCGCATCACTAAAGAATGGGTCGTTCTTCGCACGGCTAAACATTTTGAATTCAGTTTTCAGTTGTAGATGGACTTCGAGTCCGAGAACTAGTTCGTAATTCATATACCCGATCTCCTTTCACCGAATTTAGTTTCCTGTTCAAATGCATATCCCGCTCTAAACAATTTGTCTTCAGTAAAATGATCTCCGATTAATTGAATTCCGACCGGTAAATTTTCTTTGCTGAAACCCGCTGGAACAGACAAAGCGGGTAATCCCGCCAAATTAACAGGCGCAGTTAAAATATCCATTAAGTACATTTTTAGTGGATCATTAACATTTTCTCCAACTCTCGGAGGCAACACCGGAGAAACAGGACCTAAAATAATATCCACACCTTTAAATGCGTTTTTAAAATCCTGAATAATTAAGGTCCGGACTTTTTGAGCTTTCAAATAATATGCATCATAAAATCCGGCTGACAAAGTGTATGTCCCCAACATTATCCTTCTTTTTGCCTCATCTCCAAACTTATCGCGGTTATAACCAAACCTTATTCCGTCAAATCTTCCAAGGTTAGAAGAGATTTCACTTGGGGTTATTATGTAATACACGGCAATTGCATACTCGCTATGCGGCAATGTTATTTCTTTTATGTCGGCACCAAGCTCCTTAAATTTTCCGATTGCATCTTTAGTAATTTGCAGAATTTCAGGATCAATCTTCTCGGATAAATATTCTTTTGGAACTCCAATTTTTAATCCTTTAATTCCACTTTTTATATTTTCTAGATAATTGGGAGTTTCTTCTTTTGACGAAGTTGCATCATTAGGATCAAAACCCGCCGTCACTTGCAAAACCTGAGCTGCGTCCTCTACAGTTTTCGTAATATGTCCGACTGAATCAAGCGAAGAAGCCATCGCGATAATTCCATATCGGGAAACTCTTCCGTACGTCGGCTTTATCGCAACAGTATTCGTAAATGAAGCCGGATTTCTAAGAGAACCTCCGGTATCGGTTCCGGTTGCCACAACAGTTAAATCCGCTGCAACTGATGCACCCGAGCCGCTTGAAGATCCGCCTGCTACTCTTGTTAAGTCATATGGATTTAGTGTCGGACCAAAATCGCTATTTTCTCCCGTGGCTCCATGCGCGAATGCGTCACAATTTAATTTGCCCAAAATAATCGCGCCTGCACCTTTAATTTTACGAACCACAGTCGCATCATACGGAGGGACATATCCTTTCAAAATATTTGACGCGGCAGTTGTTTCAATATCTTTTGTTGAAAAAATGTCTTTGAGTGCAAATGGAATTCCAAGTAAAGGTCTTTCTGTAAAAAGTTCTCTTAAATTGCTGGATGAAGCTATTAATTCATCAACTTTTTTGGCATCTTCACATGCTTGATCAAAAGTTTTAGTGACAAATGAATTTAATTTTGAATCCTTTTCTTCAATGTTTTTTACATAAGATTCAGTAAGCTGGACTGCAGAAATTTCTTTGGATTTTAGTTTTGCGATTAATTCCGAAATCATAAAACTGCCTCCGTCAAAATATAATTTCCGTTTTTCTCTTTTGCATTTTTAATTACATCTTTAATATCCAGCGCATTGTCCATTCCTTCCTCCTGAAATCTATTTTTCAAATTGCTTATGGGGTGGAAAGTCGGTTCTATATTATCAGTATCAACTTCTTTTAGTTTCTCGAAATAATCCAATACCGGCGAAAGCTGAACTCTAAATTTCTCAACTTCATCATCGGTTAAATTTAGCTTCGCAAGTTTTGCAATATGTAGGATTTCTTCTTTCGTTAGCATGTTTATATTACATTGATCTTAAACGATTTATTCTCTCTTCGACAGGGGGATGTGTATTGAATAAATTTGCGAACCAATCTGCGTTTTGCCCTTTTTTCAGTGGATTAGCGATGTATAAATGTGCGGTAGCTTCATTTGCAACCTCCAGAGGTTCATTATCACTTGAAATCTTTACTAAGGCCGATGCCAGACCTTCAGGATCACGGGTCAGAAGCGCCGCGGAAGCATCCGCTAAATATTCCCGGTTTCGGGATGCCGCCAATTTAATCAGCTCAGCAATTATCGGACTAAAAATAGCCATAATAAGACCGATCAGCAAAAATATTCCCGCTCCGGATTTTCTGTTACCATGGCCTAATCCTCCACGTAAAAGGAAATTTGCGGTTAAGGTCACAGTTCCGACTAGAACTGCAACAATCATCATTAAGCGGATATCATAATTTTTTACATGCGACAGCTCATGCGCTAAAACTCCTTCGATTTCGCGTTTATCCAGTTTATCGATGATGCCCGATGTCACAGCAACAACAGCATGTTCGGGGTCACGTCCTGTCGCGAAAGCATTCGGAGCTGAATCATTAATCAGGTATAAATCGGGGATTTTTTTAAGACCGGCACCTATGCACAAATTTTCCAATATTCCATATATTTGCGGAGCATTTTCGCGTTCAATTTTCTTGGCACCTGCAATCGATAAAACAACCTTATCAGAGAAATAGTAGCTGGAAATAGACGTTAAACCTGAAAATAAAACCGCCATGACCATAAACGGTACACCTGCACCGGACCCTCCATAAATTTCGCCAATTACGTATCCGAACGCGGAGATTACGGCAACAAACATCGCCATAACCAGAAATGTCTTTCTCTTATTTGCAGATATTTGGTCGTAGATGTTCATCGTTAGTTACAGCAGGACAGCCCCATTAATTTATCGGCATAGACGAACAAAGTGAGTCGTCATTTTGCGAAATCGACTTTAACATCCTTTTTCTCTTCTTCATTTGCTGCAAAAAATTCTTCATGCTTAAATCCGATCATTTCTGCAATCAGCACAGCAGGGAATAAACTAACCTGTGTGTTATATGACAATACATTTGAGTTATAGAATCTTCGTGCATATGCGATCTTTTCTTCGATTTCTGTAACCTTTTCCATTAAATTCGCTAATTCGCCATGGGATTTAATGTCAGGATACGCTTCAACCTGAATCTTAATATCGCGAATTGCACCTGACAACTGACTTTCAACCTTTGCACGTTCTTCAGGATGAGTGCCTTTCGCGGCATCTTCCATAGCGCGGCTTCTAAGCTCAGTTACTTTTGTCAAAATGTCTTCATCTACAGCAACAGCTCGTTTTGCAGTTTCGACAAGATCGGGCAACAGATCGTATCTTTTCTTTAGCTGAACATCGATATCCGCCCATGCTTCACGGACACGCATCCGCAGTGTTACAAGTGAATTGTATGTAAGCCAAATAAACAATAGAACTAATAATGGAACCAAAATTAAAGCTACTAATGTCCACTGAATCATTTTTTCTCCTAATTAAAATTAGACTAAGCTGATTTTACCACTGCTTCACAAATCTCTCAATTTAATTCTTCAATTGGGAAAAGTCGAGAGGATTATCCTGCCGAAATTTAATATGAAGCTTTACTGCGGTTTCAGCACGCTCCAACTGTCTGCCTATGTATAGCGCGCTTCCTAAAACTGAAATCGCTAAATCTTTATCAATTTCAAAGCTTAATTTTCTCGCAGCGTTTAATTCTTTTCCATCGATTTCCCAGGATTTTAATTCGATATTTCCTTCAGGGGAAATTAGCTTAACATGGATCATGTCTTCGACAGTTTCAACAATTAAATTCCCGCGGGGATCCCACTCACAATGCCCTGTATAATTCTTCAAAAGTTTTTCCACATCAGAGAAATTATGTTCATATATATGAGCCATATTTGAAATCGTGACAAGCGATCCCATTTTGACTTTTAGCTCATCTGCAATATTTTTCTGCAATTTTCGAAGGGCAAAGGCATTTAGAGGCCATGCATTATACATATCGTTGCTCCTGAAATACGCTGTGAGAGTTAATTTCCCCTGATAAATCTGAGATTGGATTAAAAACAGACATGGAGTCTTTTTTGACGGCCTTTGCGGGAAAATATCCGTAAATGTATTTCCCAGAAGTGCGATTGCACCTTTATCATATGGGAATTTCTTCAATTTTCGGACTATTGCAATAGAAACCTGATTAATTCCTCCATTTGTGAAATGTTTTTGAAATCTCCCGATTTTCAGCCATGGATAAATTTCTTTTAATCCCTTTATTTCTTTATGCGCATAATTAAATAATCTTTCGCCATAGGTATAATCTTCAGTATGTGGATCGGGATCGAAAAATCCCTTTATATAATTGTCTAAATCGATCTGCGAAAATGGAAGATATTTGGGGATATTCCACTTATCGGGATTTTCATCAGTAATAACCGCGGCCAGATTTAAAATCTCTTTTAATTTACTTGAAGTGTCAGAGACATAATTTATAACCGGTTCTGACTCCAGACCGAACATTGAGACGTGTTTCAAAATCGACAAATATGCTTCTGCAATTGTAGGACGCCGTATTTTTATTAAATCGATTTCTGAAGGATAGCTAGAAACTTGAGGTTTTGGCGGGTCAGGAAAAATCTCGGGGGAACTCCATGTTTTTTCAAATTTCGAAAACTTAATCTCGCTTTTTAAGACCGCAAGTTTATCAGGACCGCGTAAATCAACTAATTTAATATTCTTTCTAAATCTTTCTATCGCCAATGTCGTAATTTCAGTTTCGATTTCTGCTGTATCGTCTCCGACAACTTTATAATCATCAGTGATCCCGTCACGCATTAATTTTATAAATGCCTCGCCGCTTTCCATCAAGTCATTTCCACAAAGATAAATTGTATTTATAGATGGATTTGCAAGGATATTCCTAATCAAATAATTGATGCCTTTCTTAGTGTAAAGCTGACCAAGAATCGAGTAATTTTCAGCAGGAACTAAATTTTCAATTGCTTCTTTAGGAGTCCACAAGCACGCAATTGCCGCAGTAGATTTTAAGTTAGAAATTGTTAAACGGTCTTTAAAATAAATCGGCCAGTTTTCTTGCATTAACGGGAGTGTATAGGAAAATTTATCCAAGACCAACTATAAAGTAGTCATTTAGGTTTCCGTTTTTCCCGTCAGAAGAAAATTTCGACAAAAGCTTTGCGCCACAAGATTTCAGGATTCTTTCAATTTCAATATTGCTATATATATGAACATACCTATACACATTTTCTAAATTGTTCCAGCCGATAAAATAATCTCCGTCTTCTAGTTCTTCCTTTAGATTACGGAATCTATTATTTGCGGGCACAAACCGCGCATCCCGATTATAATTCCATGTCGTAAAAATAAACATGCCATTCGGTTTTAATATTGAGACAACTTGACGGAACCACTTAATGCGAAATTCAGAAGAAGGAATATGATGAGCAAGCCCGAAAGCAAAGATCACATCGAATTTTCCTGAAATATTCCCAAGATCCTTCAAAATATCCATTTTATCGAAATGTACGAATGGAAGGTCGTAATGTGCAATAGGGAAGGATAAAAGAAAAGAATCGGTATCATACCCATAATATTCAAAATTATTCAATTTGTTATCCAACAAAAATTTCAGCAGACGCCCATTTCCACATCCTAAATCAAGTATTTTAGTTTTTTCGGATGGATTAACGGCTTTTCTTACTACGTCTAGAGTTTTTGCCCATCCATCCCACGGACTTTGTCTGGTTTTTGAGAAATCCTCACCTATTTTCTCG
>CAYHDM010000034.1:0-7611 GCA_964355455.1 uncultured Candidatus Saccharibacteria bacterium | reverse complement strand
GTCTGGATGATTTTTGCACAAGAGTTCCTTCTTCGAATTCAAGAACAGTTGAATCATTGATAAAAGTTGGAGCAATGAATACTTTCGGCCGTCAGAGCGGTCTTCTGAAGTTGTATCCGGATATTTTGTCCAAGCGGACTAAAGATGCGAAATCAAAAAACGGGGATCAACTTGATATATTCGGAACTTCTGAAAAGAAGGAAACATCGGTAATCGCTTCGACTCCGATTCCCGATGTTCTCGATATTCCGGTTTCACAGAAATTAGCATGGGAAAGAGAGCTTTTAGGAATTTATTTCAGTTCACATCCACTTACACGTTATACGGAACATCTTAAAACAGAAAGAATACTTCAAATTAGTGATGCGATGCCTGAAGATGGTAAATCAATTACCGGTGCTGGGTTAATCTCCCGAATAAAGGGAATCACAACAAAAAATGGGGATCCGATGGCATTTATAACTATAGAAGATATGAACCGCAGCTGGGATTGCGTTTTATTTCCAAAAGATTTTGTTAAGTATAAAGGCAAAATTGCTGAAGGAGAGGTCGTTTTAATTTCCGGCAGGTGCAATAAACGAAACGGGGAAATCAGCATAGTGATAAACCGGATTAAAAATTTAGATCGCAAGGAAGGTGGCTCCGAGAATGAAGAGGAAACATCTTCTGCCAATTTTGCTTCCGAAAAAACCGAAAAGAAAGAAGTTACCTTAGTGATACATGAATCTGCAACCCAAAATGATTTATCCCAACTTCGCGATATTTTACTGGAAAACCCGGGAGACGTTGAGGTTATCGTATGCTTAAAGAATGACGGTAAAGAAAGGAAATTTAAAGTGACGCGAAAGGTCAGCCAGGATGTTTTGGATAATATTATCGCGAAATTGTCGCTTGTTGAGAAAATGATCAGATCTTGAAAATCCTTATTTTGTGCTGGGTTTTCCCTCTAGCAATTTCGTAGGCCGAGTGATAACATCTGTGTACTTATTTGGTAAGCGACGGAACAACATGGGTGTCGCAGCGCTTCACCTCTGCTGATTTTCCGCGCTAAATATAAATAAAAAATGGTAGTTTGCAGCAATTGTAGAAAAAGAGAAGCAAAACATCAGACCGCAATGAATATTAACGGACGTTTAGTTTACATGTCCTTGTGCGATCAGTGTTTTGAGGATCTACGAAAAGAATCCCAAGTGACAGAATCTCTAAATCAATTCAGCAAAGACCTCACAGATTATGCAAAAGACGGGAAACTAGACCCTGTTATCGGTCGTGAAAAAGAAATTGACCGTGTTATTCATATCCTTTCAAGACGTAAGAAAAATAACCCAGTTTTAATTGGAGAACCGGGTGTTGGCAAAACAGCAATAGTTGAAGGTTTAGCACAAAAACTATTTGAAGGGAGTGTTCCTGAGCCGCTACGCAATAAAAGATTAGTTTCATTGGATTTAGCCGCCATGATAGCCGGGACTGCCCATCGCGGGTCCTTTGAAAAAAGACTCAAAGAAATTACTGAAGAAGTTATAAAGACAAAAGGCCAGGTAATTTTATTCATAGACGAACTTCATACTTTAATCGGAGCAGGAAGCGCTCAAGGTTCAATGGATGCAGCAAATATTTTAAAGCCATATTTAGCACGCGGTGAACTCCAGCTAATCGGAGCAACCACTATAAAAGAATATCGAATTATTGAGAAAGATGCCGCACTAGAACGAAGATTTCAGCAAATCTTAGTTGAAGAACCGTCGTTTGAGCATACAAAGAGAATTCTGCAGGGGCTTCGAAAAAGCTATGAAGACCATCATCAAATCAAAATCACACAAGATGCGATTGAGGCTGCAGTCAGATTATCCTCAAGATATATATCGGATAAGTATTTGCCCGATAAGGCGATTGATTTAATTGATGAAGCCGGTGCGGCGCTAAGATTGGAACTGGCCTCCCATGAACCTGAAAATCTAAAAGAAGTTTCAACTCAAATAGATCAGATGGAAAGAGATATTTCAAGTGAAGAAGATACAAAGAAACGCAAAGAAGCCGAAGAAAATCTTGAAAAGCTCAAACAGGTTAAAAAGGAATTAACCGATTTATGGGTTCAAACCAAACTTGAGAAAACTCCGATTTTGGATGAAAAACATGTCGCAGCAGTTGTTTCTATCGCGACCGGGATTCCACTAAGTGAACTTACTCAAGATGAAAGGCTTAAGTTGAAGAATTTACAAGGTGAGCTAAAGAAAAAAGTTGTAGGACAGGATGAGCCTGTTGAAATTGTGTCTCAGGCCATAAAAAGAGCTCGTGCCGGAGTCCGCCACATGAACCGCCCCATAGGTGTTTTTATGTTTTTAGGTCCGACAGGAGTTGGGAAAACCCAGCTTGCCAAGGCTTTAGCTGAGACTTTATATGGATCCGAAGACTATTTAATTAGAGTCGATATGAGCGAATTTAATGAAAGACATAATGTTGCAAGGCTAATCGGATCTCCTCCGGGGTATGTTGGTTTTGAAGAAGGTGGGCAATTAACGGATAAAGTCAGAAGAAAACCATTCAGCATCATTTTATTTGATGAAATTGAGAAAGCCCACTCTGATGTTTTCAACATATTGCTTCAGGTTATGGATGATGGCCGTATGACAGACGGACATGGGGTAACCATAGATTTCAAGAATACCATTATAATAATGACTTCGAATGTCGGATCCGAATATATAAGACAGGATAAAATCGGATTTAATGAAGATAAAATCAGACCTGAAGAGGTCGCAGATCAGGCCTATTTGTCCATAAAACAAAGGCTGGAAGACTCTTTGAAGTCGAATTTTAGGCCGGAGTTTCTCAATCGTATCGATGATATTGTTGTTTTCAAGCCATTAAGAATTGCAGATATTGAGGAAATCGTTGATATAGAGCTAAAACAGCTTACCGGTTTACTGACTGAATCCGGAATAACCATCAAATTTACTTCAAAGGCTAAGAAATATATCGCTGAAAGCGGATATAACGTTGAAATGGGTGCACGTCCTATAAAAAGACTTATCCAAAAAGAAGTAGAAAACGCAGTTTCAGGCCTAATTATCGATAACGAAGCCAAAAAAGGCGATACTATCAGCATAGACGCTGGTAAAAAGGGTCTTGTCATTGAGGTTATCGAAAATAGTAAAATTGCTGTATCGGCTTGAAATTAGCAACAAATATTGCAGATATAAGTAAAATAGGATAAAATTCCCTGCATAATGGCTGACCAACAGGCAGATCCCGAAAATTCAACACCAAAATCAAAGTCAATAAAAGCCGAGAGACCTTTTAGAGTTGGAGATAAAGTCGTTGTCAATTATAAAATTGTCGAAGGAACAAAATCTCGTGTTCAGCCATACGAAGGAATCGTAATAGGCATAAAAGGCGGGGGTGTTTCCAAAACTTTCACCGTAAGGCGAATGGCCGCGGCTAACATTGGGGTTGAAAGGATTTTCCCTATGTATTCTCCGAATATTGAGTCAGTTTCAGTAAAAACAAAAGGTGCCGTTCGCCGCGCAAAACTCTACTATTTAAGAGACCGAACAGGTAAAGCCGCTTCAAAGATTAAAGAAAGATAATCTTTTCTTAATAATTTTTTCATAACCTTAAGATATATTTTTTATATGGATAACAGTTCTCTTGGGAAATTGGGAGAATCTTATGCGTGTAATTTTTTAATGGCTAATGGATACCATATTATCCGCAAAAATTTCAGATTTGGAAGATTTTCTGAAATAGATATAATTGCCTTAAAATCCAATATTATCAGTTTTATCGAAGTTAAAACCAGAACGGAATTTGAACTTAAGGAACACTGTAAATCCATAAGCAAATTCAAGATTCTCAAAATCAAAAGAGGAGTTGCAAAATTTCTTAATGAAAAACCACACTATTATAACTATGAGTGGCGGTTAAAGGTGATAATGGTGCTGGTAAATCCATATACGAAGAAGCCAAAAGTTGTTTTTTATGACTATTTAAACTAGTCTAATACATATTTCTATCTTAAAAAGTATCGACAGGATTAACTCCGCTAAGATGGATTTCGTATTTTTTATCCTCACTTTTCTTTTTTCGCAACATGTGTTCAGGCATATGAGTTTTAGGGAAATCTTTTATTCCAAAATTATAAAATTTTCCGGAATGATAAAAAAGTTTGCAAATCGGAAAATCTCCCAGATGTTGTCTTAAATGAAGTGCAAGTGGAATAAGTGACCCCGATTCGAATTTTTGTTTAGTTTCGATCGCGAAAGGTTCAGTCTCTGTATGGATATCCCCAAGAACAACTAGCGTTTTATTTTCCCTCGAATACTGGCTTTGAAAATTCTCAAAAGATGCTTTTTCTTTATCGTTCCAATGTGGAAATCCGTCATTATCAGGCTCAATAAAAATTACGTTTTTCAAGAGCCCCTCCGTATATAGCTGTTTTAGCATTAAAAGATAGGTCTTATTAACATTCCCGTTTGAAAGGTTTTCTGTAGCACTATGAATGGGAAAAATACCTGTTGTTAGAAAATTCCTTACCGGTTCTCTTAATGATATGGGGTAACCGAGCACAATTGTGTCAAACTCAAAAAGTTTGAATAGGGAATAATACAAAAAAGCGTTTTCTTTTACACCATGAATCTCGCCTATGACTAATAAATTTGATGTAAGTATGTCTTGAGTCAACTCCACGAACTCTTTTTGATTGGATTGGATTTGGTCAATAAAAAGCTGATTCATTAGATTTATTGTAGAGGTTTTAGGAAAAGTTATCTATTTAAGAGAAAAATGACAGGAGCTTGCTAAGCTTTGTGGGCTTAGCAAGCCGTGTGCTTTGAACCTGATTGGCTCTCACCTGTTGGGGGGATATAGGACCTATGGCCTCATAACTCTGCAAACCCTGTTCCCCCTCGAGCGGTTATCGCAAACCGAAGAGTCTTCCTCTTAGTCGCCGTTGGTGTAATTATAGAGATGGTTAAACATCGTAAGGATCCTCCCTTAAACTGGGATGAGTAGGGTTGTTTCCAGTACGACCTCAACCGGGAGGTGGTAGAATCAAAAACTAACTGCCTCTCGAGATTTCTTAATATCATCTTCCAAACTTGTGTGATTTGTTTTAACCTTAATATATGGAGCGAAGCGCTGAAAATGATGATTTAGTTGAAAGGCTAATATGTGATGGAGCTTTACATACTCCACGTATTATTAATGCCTTTGAATCAGTTGATAGAAAAGATTTTGTCACGAATCCATCTGAGGCATATTTGGACAAGCCTCTTTCAATAGGTACTTCTGAAACAGTATCAACTATATCTCAACCAACCACCGTTGCGATTATGTTTGAGCTATTAAATACAAATGAAGGGGATAAAGTGCTGGATATCGGTTCAGGTTCGGGATGGACAACTGCCTTGCTTGCCCATGTTGTTGGCAAAAAAGGAAATGTTACCGGCCTGGAGATTGTTCCGGAATTAGTTGATTTTGGAGCTAAAAATTTGAGCAAATATGATTTTGAGAACGCTGAGATTGTTCAAGCCCAAAAAGGTGTTTTGGGAATCCCCGGAAAGATGTTTAACCGAATACTAGTTTCAGCAAGTGCTCAAGAATTTCCCGAAGAATTATTAGACCAGCTTAAGGAAGGCGGAGTTATTGTGATTCCCGTGAAAAATTCACTATTCGGAATAAAAAAGAGAATTGGTGGGAAAATCGAAAAAGTTAAGTGTCCCGGATTTGTCTTTGTACCGTTAGTGGGTTAGTAATAGGCCATGGATATTCCGGAAAATGAGAAGCTAACAATATCTGGCTAGATAAAGTTTTTCATTTATACTAATATCAACTAAAAATTCATGGGGTCGGAGTTGGGTGAGAATCTGAACCAGATTGTTGAGGAATTAGTGCTTTTTTCTAATATAGTTTCAACTGATTTGCTCGTAAACTGTCAAACGAGCGTTAAGAACTTGAGTTAAGAACTTTATTTACCTCTATCACTATAAAATCCCTTAATTTTGCACAGTATAATTCCATATCAAGAATTGGCACAGGCATGGCGTAATCATAAAGTAATTCAACTAAAGATTCTGGAATAATTCTATATCTGTGTACAGTTTGAAGTTTTGGATCAATTTGTTCTAGAAGTTGCCATATAAAATCAGTATATCGTTCGTAGGAGATTGTATCGTCCCAAGTAAAAGGTACTTGTAGACCTAATGTGAGGAAATTACCCTTAATAATCTCCCATAGTGGTTGTCCCTCGTGTGGTACATTAGCCTTACTAGAATGGAATGGAACTACGATTTTACCAGAACGAGCAGTCCAACCAGATATTCCGTTGCAGGATTTATCTAGGTAATCGTCCCAATGCTCAATTAACTTATTACGGTAAAACCTAATTCTATAATAGCTTGGAATTGTAATACCTAACTTGTCTAATACTCTACCGTGTATATTCAGACAGTTTACAAAATCTTGGTATGCTAACACTGGTCTATGATTTTCGTATTGTTGCGTCAATAATTCTTCGTCTGTCATAGTGTGCAATCCTTGATGCTCTGGGTTTTTCATTCGTTCCATAAATAGACTAATTAGTTCGGCATTTTCAAGTAATTCTAAATAGCGTATACGCAACTCACCGCTAAAATTAGTTAGTTTATGGAGCAAACTCTGATCTACAGAACTATCATGGTTGTAATTAAGCAAAGTTATATCGTCAAATAAGGTATTTATCATTTTATATTCATAAACAAATAGATTAATAATTGTATATACCTAATAATTTTAATGTGCAATATCTACGCTGGTTATAGTTATTTGTCCGGCATATATACAACTAAGCAAATAGCGGACAAACTTAATAAGGTTGGATTTAGCACGCATCGTGGAAAACCTGTATCTGGACAGTTCGTATCGCGTTTCCTAAAGCATCCTTTTTATAAGGGAATTATAGTTTCCAGAACAAGAGACAGAACCTATAAGGGGGTTCATAAAGAAATGTTTAGTGAGGAAGAATGGCTTAAAATACGGAATATATCTGAGGAGAATTCGTTTACAGCAAAACCGAAGATGAGGAATAATCCAGATTTCCCTTTAAGACACTTTACGATATGCAGCAAGTGCGGTTCTCATATTACAGGGAATTGGTCAAAAGGTCGCTCAAAAAAGTATTCGTATTATAGGTGTCCCAATCATGCTCCTTCCATTCCAGTAGAGATTTTTGAAAGTGAGTTTATAGAGTTACTGGAATCCGTCAAACCAGCAAGAGAGACCGTAGAACGCTTTACAGAGCTTCTAAAAGCAAAATACGAGTCGGTTTATAAACAACTATCATCAAATACCAAAACCTTGGAAAATGAATTAAATGAACTTGTAGATAAGCGAAAAGTTCTTGTACAAAAGAGTCTGGACGGCGTGTATGACGACGATTTATTTAAGGAGTATGACGAAAGGCTTAAAGATGAGATTATGGTGAAGAAGTTACAAGTCAGCGAAAGCACTATGGAGAAAATTGACATTGATACGATTTGCGAATTTGCCAGCCACTTTATAAGCAACCTTTCCCAAACATGGAGAAAAGCCGATTTAGAAGCAAAACAGCAACTTCAACAAGTATTATTTCCCGAA
>CAYHDM010000033.1:0-8363 GCA_964355455.1 uncultured Candidatus Saccharibacteria bacterium | reverse complement strand
AGAATATAGGGAGAGAGAGATGATTATATAGGGCTTTTAGTAGGATCTGTTGTCACAAGTTTTATTCCACTTCTATATATTTTCACGGACCTAAGTTGGGAATTGTATATAGTACAATTTATTTATGGGTTAAGTCAGGCGATGACTTATCCCGCGTGGCTCGGAATTTTTACCAGACATGTGGATCGTGACCGTGCCGGAATGGAGTGGGGAGTCTACAATACGATGGTAGATCTTGGAGGGGCAGCCGTTGCAGGTCTTGGGGGATATGTTGCATACACCTTTGGGTTTCTCCCACTATTCGTGGTTGTGTCGGCCCTATCACTTTCCGGGAGTCTCTGTCTGATTACTTTGAAAAAATATCTAAAACCCGCGTAAATCGATTATTTCCTTCCGGTTTCCAATTTACGTTTTGTTTCTCGTACTGCAATTTTGGGAAGCGTGTCTTTATTTTCCTTTAGATAATCTGAAACTTCCATTCTATGGTTTTTTGTCATATCGCGTAAGGCCCATGAAATTGCTTTAGTTATAAAGATGTCTTTTTCATGTTTTAACTTTTCAATGTTTTTAAATGCGAGATCAGAAAATCTTTTATCGGTGGATTTCCATGTCGGTTTTGTTAATAAAACTAAAGATGCGCGGCGTTTGCTGATATTCGGAGATGCACAGAATTTTTCTAAAATTTTTCTCCATTCGAGCCAATTAGTTTTCATATCCTCCTGTGTGAATTTCGATTGACAGAGCGAGTCTATTAACGCCCATCCACTTAGAAAATCTAACCACACGTCTAAGATATCCGGTTTCAATTGCCTTCTAAATTCGGGTTTGTATTCGAGAAAGAATCCTGCGGCGTATTTTTCTGTGGATGACTCTGCCTTTGTGTACAAAGAATTTATGAGTTCTTTAAATTCACTAAAAGTCATACCTGTATTAGTTTTAAGCCATTCTTTTACGATTTTCCTAAGCTGTGGGTTAGAAAGCCCGTGTGATTTTTCGGAATGGCCTTCATATCCTTCCGGTTGTTTTGACACGCGCTTGTTTTTACCTGCTTCGGTTTCTATAATATTTAGAATTTCTTTATGAAATGGATTTTGAAGCATAGCAATATTATACATTCGGTTCGATGATCGTTAATTCTAAATATAAATAAGGGGATAAGTTTATCTTAATATTTCACCAGATATTGATTAAAGTTTTCAGGGGTAATAGTTACGCTTTTTGCTTGTCCTTGAACAATTTCCAGTGCAGCGGCTCTTGCCATATTTTCAATCATTCTTTGGAGTGAACGAATTCCACTGTCAAATCCTAATGGACGCAGAATATACGGCCAAATATCCGGAGAAAACTGCAGCTGGTCTTCCAAAAGTCCGGTCGATGCGCGGACACGCGGCAGTAAATAATCGCGGGCGATAACCATTTTTTCCTCGTCTGTGTACGATGGCATACGGATAATTTCGAGTCGGTCCATCAGTGCTGCGCTGAATGTCCCGATTTTATTTGCGGAAACAATGAACATTACTTTTGATAAATCAATCGGATAATCAAAATAATGATCGCGAAAACTGGTATTTTGCTCGGGATCAAGAATTTCAAGCATTGTTGCCATAACATCGGCTAAAAGACCTCCTTCTCCGCTGGCTTTATCTAGCTCATCCAAAAGAATTATCGGATTTCGAACTCCGCTTCGAACAATAGCCTTAATAATTTGCCCCGGTTCGGCGCCTTCAATTGCTTTATTGCGTCCGCGGATTTCCAGAACCGAGCCGATAGCCCCCATAGAAATTCTATAAAACGGCCGGTTTAGTGATTTTGCAATACTTTTGGCCATTGTCGTTTTCCCGATACCCTGAAGGCCGACCATGCAAAGAACCGAAGATCGATCCACTGCTTTAAAATCTTTTTTTTCTAATAAAAGTTTGCGGACTGCCAAGTATTGGAGAACGCGCTCTTTTACGATTACCATTCCGTAGTGATTAGCATCGAGTTCCTGCTTAACGGCCGGAATATCCAGAGTTTCCTCGGCATATTTATCCCAGGGATATTTCACAACCCAATCTATATAGTTATGCGTGATATCGAACTCACGCGAATAAACTCCGGTTTGAGCCATGCGCTCCACGCGGGCAATCATGTCGTAAGTCTGTTCTTTTAATTCTTCGGGAGCGGATGATGCGTCAATCTTTTTTCTGAGGTTTGCAATTTCGTCAGCAGCGGTTCTATTTATGGGGGTTCGGGCTGGATTCATTTGTTTTTCAGTATGATCTGAATTAATTGAACTTACAGATGTCATGGCAGGTTTAATATGTTGAGTATAGCAGAAGCCAATAAATGAGGTCTATTTCCCTGTATAATATTGATAGTTTTTATCATCCGGAGGGGTGCAGGAGCGGTTCAACTGGCGGCTCTCGAAAAGCCTGCGTCTTCATGGCACGTGGGTTCGAATCCCACCCCCTCCGCCATACGTTAATTCCTCTAACATTAATAATGTTATGATATGGAAGTGGATCCCATTTTGGCGGAATCAATTATAGTTGTATCTTTCGTGATATCTGTATTATCTGCGATTGTAATAATATTCTATGCAGCCAAAATTAAGAAAGCGAAAAAAGCGTTATTAGGCGCTATTTTAGGGGTAGCTCTTAGTACGGGTTTATTATTAGGTGGGTTTGTTTTTGTTTCTATTCTGAGACTTATTATTGAGTACCCATTAGAACTCGCTCTTAACATTCTGTTTTGGTTAGCCCCAGTTTGTATACCTGTCGGAACTCTAGTAGCTTATAAGGGATAAGATTTAAAATTAGTCGTCGCACTACTTTAGTGCAAAAATCATTAAAATCTTCTATATTCATAGAATAATATGCCAAAACAAAATCTCCGCAGATATCTCCGCAAAATATACGTGCTGATAGCTGTCATGGGAATCGATCTGGTAAAAATATTCAGGGCAATTACAGGTTTTGGATTTTATATAAATGATTTTTTCAAAATCAAATCGCAGAAAAATTCGAATAAAGATTTTATATTTGGATTTCCGCTTCCAATACTGGATGAAAAGTTTGCAGAAGGAGGAGTGATGTCCGGACATTATTTTCATCAGGACTTGTTGATTGCTCAAAAAGTTTATAAAAATAATCCGCATAAGCATATTGATATCGGATCGCGCGTTGATGGTTTCGCCGCTCATGTCGCGGTTTTTCGGGAAATAGAAGTGTTTGACGTGCGCCCGATAAAAAGCAAGGTGAAAAATATTATTTTTAGGCAGGCCGATTTAATGAATTTGGATCCGAAGATGATCAATTATTGTGATTCAATTTCCTCATTACATGCGATCGAACATTTTGGTTTAGGTCGATATGGAGATCCGATTGATTACGACGGGCATAAAAAAGCTTTGAATAATATTTATAAAATTTTAAAAAAAGGCGGGAAGTTTTATTTTTCCACTCCAATTGGGAAACAGCGAATTGAGTTTAATGCGCACAGAGTTTTTGATGTGAAATATCTTTTGAATTTATTTAAAAACAAATATGAAATCGAATCTTTTTCATATGTAAACGATGAAGGGGGTTTATTCGAGAATGTTAAATTGAATGAATCCGATATTAGAAATAATTTCGGCTGCTATTTCGGATGCGGAATTTTTGAAATGAGAAAGATCTAGTTAATCAGTTAAGCTTTTGACTTGCCCTGTGGTTTTATCGACAGTATACTCGGCAATTAGGATAGAGTCGTTGTCCCATGAAGATAAAATTTTTACTTCCCAAAAACTGTCTTCAGTAATGTTATCATCCATAAAAAAATGGGCAACTGGATTCTTTTTTAGTATTTCATTTTTAATTCCGGGATTTGCCATAAGGTTTTCATAAGCCACACTAGCTGTGGAATTTGATATGCCATCCTCCATGTCAAATTTAAATTTATCATTGTAAACTCCGTGCGAATAAACAAGCAGTTTGCTTGAGTCAAATCCTAATATAATTTTTAATTCCCCAGTTGTCTGCCACGAAATTTCAGTAATATTACCGGGCTTTTCTTCGACCTGGAGTGGGACTCCAAATGCAAAGTGTGCCTGTAACTTATTTTTTATTGTCGGCAATTTTGTGGAAATATATTCGTCAGATAAAACCTGTGGAGTGACTACATTTTTTGCGAAAGTGGGGAAGAGCGATTCTCCGATATTGTTATCTGTAAGGTTTAAAATCTCGAAAATTATAATGACACCATTAATATAAATCGAATAATAAGTATAACCTTCTCCACAGTAAGGTTCGGAAAGTGCCTCTCCCGTTTCAGCCTCCGGAGTAATACACACTTTATAAACCCGATGTTTAAAAGTGTTTTCTCCAAATTTTATTTCAGTATTTTCATCCGGAGGCAAAGTGGTAACGATATACGAATAGATAGAGTCGAGTGTTTCCTCGTTATCATTATCGGCCTCGAATTCCTGAAGTAAAAACGCGGTTTCTCCGTTTTCATAAGAGAAAACAACTTCGTTCAAATCATCGTTACGCGTTCTATTTAGAAATCCGTAATTTTCCGGAAAATAAAAAAAATACTGGTGTCCATCGAATTTTGTATATTTTATGGAATCCTCCTGGTTAATTGAAGTTCCTTCCTTTGGTGTACCTTGTTTGTTTTCTGGCCAATCATCTACAGGGGGAGAGAATAGTTGGCTAAGTGCGAAAATTATAATTACACAAACCGTTACTGCAATCCCAAGCGACAAGAGTAGTTTTTTAGAATATTTTTGTTTAAAATTCTGCAAAGACTTTTTTAAATCCTCTTTTACCTTAGTCTTTTCAATTTGCTTTATTTTTACTTCTTTTTTGGAAATTTCTTCTTGTGATTCTTCAATTGGAGCAGATAAATCGTTTAGATCCGACATGATTTTTTAAATATTTAAGCGTCGGGAAATTTTTTTGAGAATCTTGTCTAAAACGCCCTTTTCCGGAGATTCATTTATTGAAATAAATTCGTTTAAAGTTTTTGCTAAATCTGTTTTGTCAATTTTCTCGTCCAGCAAAAGTATCAACCTTCCTGGGAATGCTTCGTATGTATCAATTATCAGCTGATGGTATTGAGTTTCTGGAGTTTTTTCAATATAAAAACTACGCAGTTCACTCCACTTATACAAGTGTTCCGAAGCATAATCAATTCCGTTTGAAGTTATTTTATGCCGCACATTGCGAGGGGGAATTGTATGAAATACATAAATCACGAAAAAGACGACTCCGATTACAAACATTAGGACAAATTCTTTCATCACTAATGCGATTACGGCTACAAAAATCACAATTACCGCAATCTTTCGATAATATTCACGCGGATATTTTTTAAATTCTCTTTCGGGAGCATCCCACCCAGCTAATGTTACCGAGGGTTTGACGATTTCCTGTGTCTGTTTTTCTTCTGTAGGGTTTTTTAAAAAAGAACTGAATATACCTGCCATTAAAGTGATTCTAACATAAAGAACTGTTCTACGGATTAAGACGGGCTAGATATGAGACTCGTACAAGTGAGTATGGGCTGTATCTGAAACCGAGATTATGTATTCGTAATCGTCATCGTTGACGTCAACAATAGTTAACGAACTGTTATGAATCAGAAAATGAGAAAAAGTCTTTTCGGGATTCTGTGGGTTTAAAATTCTTGACAGTAAAACACGAATCCAGTTTCCATGTGTGAAAATTATGACCTCCTGACCACGATGCCTTTTCACAAGTTTTCGATATGCCTCATTTATAGTTTTTACAACCTCGTTAAAGTTGTCTATCCCCTGAGGTTTTACCTGGACTCCGGGCTGTGGCCAAAGGTCTGATCCAACTTCATTTAGGGCTGAGGTATGGATGACCTCCATTTTATGAAGTTCATTAACAATCTCGCAAGTTTCGATAGCTCTTTTGACCTTACTGCAATACATAGCTTGGAATTTGTTGTTTTTTAAGCGTTTTGCTAGCTGCAAGGCTTGCAGTTTGCCAAGATTATTTAAAGAGTAATCATCCAGCTGGATGCCGTTTTCGTCATAGGCATCCGCGTGTCTGACAAAATACAGGCGGGTCATAAAAATATGATACCAGAACTAGCGTATATATAAGAATGAGCAGAAAGTGTTAAAATTGGCGAGTTATATCGTACATGGCTCTATTTGGAGGGGTGGCCGAGTGGCTTAAGGCGACAGTTTGCTAAATTGTTGGGGCCAAAAGCTCCGCGCAGGTTCGAATCCTGTCCCCTCCGCCAGATAAAAATTCATGTGCCGCAGGTACATGGGTTTTTATCTGATGGGGGCTGTAGATTTGAATCTTTGAGCCGTAGGCGAAGAGGGGCCACTATTCGAGCGCAGCGAGAATTGCTAGCTGAACGAAGTGAAGCGTCATCCTGTCCCCTCCGCCAGATTTACGAAGTAAATGGTAGCCGTAGTGAAACGGAGTCGTCTTTTTGTTACAATCAAATCACCATGCTTGATATCAAAAAAATCTATTTCTATCTTGTTTCTTTCATAAGCCTGCTAATCGTGCTTTTCGCTTTACAAAGCCTGCTTTCTGTAACACTGCAGACTTTTGTTTTTAAAACAAACGAAGGCTATTTTGGCAATCCTCCTTTTATTTCAGGTATTTTTGGGTATAACTCGTATTATGGAAGCAGGCCGGTACTGACTGATCCATATATGCAGGATTCTGCCGCAAAATCCGAAGAAATTATAAATGCACTAAAAGAAAAGGATAATCTGACAGAAGAGCAATCAGCTTATGTTAACCGCTGGATTGCTGATTATAAAATATGGGAACAGGATCAGGCCAATTATAAGAAAGGTCTTATCAATTCAGTTTCAGCAAACATTATCTCAATTTTAATTTTTGGACCTGTGTTTTTCTATCACTTTAAAATCGCGAGAAGAAGGGATTAAATCTTTATCAGTTTCATCGCATCCCTTACTTCATCCAGGGTTTTTGAAGCTACCTGATATGTATGTTTAGTTCCGGCAGTTAAGATTTCCATTAATTTTTTTTCATCCATATATTTAAGACGATTTTCTCTAATCGGATCTAGGAGTTTATTTATCGCGACGATTAACTTTTGTTTCACCTCGACGTCACCGACCTTACCTTTAACGTACCGGGCTTTTAGGTCTTCGACCTCGGCTTTATTTTCGTTAAAAGCATCGTGATAAATGAAAACCGGGTTCCCCTCGACCTTTCCGGGATCCGTAGCCCGAACTCGTGATGGGTCTGTGTACATCCCCATCACTTTTTGTTTAACTGTCTCCGTGTCATCCATCAGATATATTGCGTTATTTAAAGACTTGCTCATTTTTGTATTCCCGTCGAGTCCTATTAAGCGGCCTGTTTCGCCGACTAAACCTTCGGGTTCCGGAAAGACATTCCCATAAATTGAGTTAAATTTGCGGACAATTTCGCGGGTTTGCTCTATGTGTGGAAGTTGATCCTCCCCTACAGGAACGATTTCCCCTTTAACAACTGTAATATCGGCAGCCTGTGAAACGGGATACATTATAAATCCAAGTGGAGTCGAATCCTTAAATTTGTCTTTTTGCTTTATCTCATCCTTAACAGTCGGATTTCTTTCAAGTCTTGCCATTGAGACCAAGTTGGAATAGAAAACCGTCAATTCAGCAATTTGCGGAATAGCCGATTGTAAAAAGAATGTTACCGTGTCGGGATTTAATCCGAGCGCGAGCTGATCTTGAAGCACCTGCAATACGCTGTTTCGAACCCTTTCGGGAGTGTCAAAATTGTCAGTTAGGGCCTGAACATCGGCCAGCAAAATAAAAGTTTCGTAATCATTCTGAAGCTTTACACGGTTTTTATGAGAGCCAACATAGTGGCCCAGATGAAGCGGACCTGTCGGGCGATCTCCTGTTAATATACGTTTTTTATTCATATAGAGACATTATAGACATAGCCTATTTAGTTGACCAGCGGATTTAATTGATGCCATTTTTTGGTGGCGGCGGGTGGAATTGAACCACCGACCCCGGCGTTATGAGTGCCGTGCTCTAACCCCTGAGCTACGCCGCCACGATTTTCGTCGTAGTCTTGCGTAATTATATAGTATTCACGCGAGATTATACTATAATGAGTTTATGCCGCAGGAAGAGAAAAGCTATAGATTTTCATACCTTTTAGCATTTATATTGGTTATTCTGTTTATAAATACTATCAGGTCAACACTTGAAGTTCGCAGGAGTGCGGGAAGAATCGGGGAGGCTAAATTTCAGCTGGAAGAGTTAAAAGTGGAAAACAAACGGTTAAAAAGCGATATTTCATATGCCCAAACACCGGAATATCTTCAAAAAGCCGCTGTGGAGGAGCTTAATATGGCAAAACCGGGAGAAACGATCTTAA
>CAYHDM010000032.1:2657-8373 GCA_964355455.1 uncultured Candidatus Saccharibacteria bacterium | reverse complement strand
ACTTGAATTTGATCCCCGCAATTCAACGCCTAGTTATAGGGAGGAATCAGTAATAACTCTGGAAAAAATTTTTGATGGAATAGACTCGGATCCAAACAAGCCTGACAACTGGTCTTTGCTCGTCGGAGGAGATGTAATGATCGGTCGTACTGTCAACTATAAAACATTAATTTATGACAATTTCGATTGGCCCTATTCAAATCTACTCGATCTTTTTTCTAGTGCTGATTTCAGTTTTGTTAATTTGGAGTCGCCTGTTGTAGAAAATTGTCCGACACGAAATGACGGGATGATTTTCTGCGGGAATGTAAACCACATCGGGGCTATCGCGAAAGCCGGAATTGATGCGGTGAGCCTCGCGAATAATCATATGCTAAACCATGGAACCCGCGGTCTGGAAACCACATTAAATTATCTTGTGCAGAATAATATAACTGCGATTGGTACAACAAATCCTACATATGTTAACATCAAGGGCCAGAAAGTTGCGCTTTTGGCTTACACCGATATCGAATGTTATTCCGGTGTTGAATGTGTCGACATTGAAAAAATCAAAAAAGATATTTCGACTGCCAAAGATAATTCGGATTTAATAATTATTATGTATCATTGGGGAGCTGAGTATCGTGATTACCCGACAACGCGCCAAAAAGAAATCGCACACTTATCAGTTGATGCCGGAGCTGATTTAGTTTTGGGAAATCATCCCCATTGGATTCAACCATTTGAGGTTTATAAGGATAAGTTAATTATGTATTCACATGGGAATTTAGTTTTTGATCAAATGTGGTCGAAGAAAACCCGTGAAGGAGTTTTAGTCGAATACATCTTCAGCAAAAATGATCTGATCGATGCAAAAATACACCCGATTTTAATTGAAGATTATGGACAGCCGTACTTGCTACAGGAACAGGCTAAAGCAGATAAAATTGAGTTCATAAAAAATATAAGCGAAAATTTGGCTAAAGGAACTTTTTAATCCTCGTTATTCTCTATTTTCGGAGTGACTATAGGATATATGTAAAAATTCAGTTTCTTATTCTTTAAATTGATATTGATAATCTTGAGTTTTGGCGCTATATTAAGGATTTTTATACGTCTGGCCTTGGACATTGTTATGCCCCCCAAGGGCAGATATGGGGATTAAATTTCTAATTTTGTATATGGATACTAGCATAAAATAGGCGTTATATCTACGTTTTCTTACGCTCCGATCTTGAACTCTATTACGTCCGCATCCTTAACAATATATTCTTTTCCCTCAAGTTTTAACTTTCCTGCTTCTTTTGCTTTGTGCTTTGATCCGTGAGTAATGTAATCTTCGTATCCGACTACTTCGGCCTTAATAAAATTTTTTTCGAAATCAGTGTGAATTGCCGCTGATGCTTTTTGTGCCGTTGATCCACTTTTAATCTGCCAAGCTCGGACTTCTATAATTCCTGCAGTAAAAAAAGTTATCAAACCAAGTTTATTAAAACAACTTCTGGAAATTTTGTCTAAACCCGATTCACTAATTCCCATGTCGCTCAAGTACATTAGTTGGTCCTCCAAAGATAATGATGCCAATTCAAATTCTATTTTTGCACTCACGTAAACTACCGAACGTCCCTTATATTCAGAAGGCTCATTTGACTTAAGTCTTTCATCGGTTTCGGCAACATTGAAAACATAAATCATTTCCTTATCCGTAAGCAGGAAAAGAGGATGGATAATCTCCTGATAGTCCTTGGGGACTAATGTGGAACGCAGATCATGCGCGAAACCTCCTTTATCAAGGTGTTTCATATACGAATCTAGGATTTCCATCTCCTTAACCTTTTTTGGATCTTTTCCTAATGATTTAATTCTTTTTTCCAAACTTTCTATGTCCTTTATAATAAGTTCGCTATTTATGATATCGGTATCTACATCCGGATTCTTACTGTGTTCCCGTACAATATCAGGGTCGGCAAAGTCTCTGACGACCTGAATAATCATGTCGGCCTCGCGGATATTTGCTAAAAATTGATTTCCCAGGCCTTCTCCTTTACTGGCTCCGGCAACTAAACCCGCAATATCAATAAATTCAATAGAAGCGTACACAATTGGAGGTCTCTTGCCTTCATTTTGTTCAACAAGATCAGCGAGTTTGTCTAGTCGCTTATCGACGACATCAACAACGCCAATATTAGGTTCAATTGTCGCAAATGGATAATTTGCGCTTAAAGCCTGTTCCTTCTTTAATATTGCATTGAATAAGGTGGATTTCCCCACATTTGGAAGCCCGACTATTCCGACACGTAATTGTGAGCCCATAAGCGCTCAAATTATATCAAATATTGGTCTAAACTAGGCTATTTTTTGAATTCCGATTTTGTCTTTGTAGTCCAGAATTTTGTAGCCTTTTTCTGCTATCAATTTTCGCAGTTTATCCGACTCTTCCCAGTTCTTTTGTTTTCTGGCTTCTTCGCGGTTCGTTATCAGTTTTCTGATTTCAATGGGTACCTCATCTAATGTTAAATCTTCATTTTCGATTTCAGGCGGATTTGTGAGGTCAAGTCCCAAGACTTTATCGGCATTGTGAAGCAAAAATACTAAATCTGATTCGTTTTCGGCTTCGCTTAATCCTTTTTGAAATGCGGCTAGGGCCTCCGGCATATTGAGATCATCAGCAATCGCTGCTAGAAACAATTTCCAGTTTTCGATTGTAATATTGCTTGGAGGATTTCCACTTGTTAAATTTTTGATACGTGAACTGATTTTCCAAATTTTTTCTAATGTGTTTTGTGCAGAATCCAAGGCTTCCCAAGTGAAATTAATCTGCTTTCTGTAATGTCCGGTCAAGTAAAAAAATCTTAAGGCCAGCGGGTGAAACCCTTTCTTTTTTATGTCGTGAATGGTGTAAGCATTTCCTAAACTTTTTCCCATCCGCCCGCCGTCGACTAATAAGAAGGCTCCGTGCATCCAATACTTAACAAACGGTTTGTGTCCGGTGCCGGCTTCACTTTGAGCAATTTCATTGGGGTGATGAGTACTTCTCAAATCTTCTCCTCCTATATGGAGATCGAATTGTTCTCCTAAATATTTCATTCCCATTGCTGAACACTCAATGTGCCAGCCGGGAAATCCTGTCCCCCATGGAGATTCCCATTCCATATGGCGCTTCTCTTCGGGATGTGAAAACTTCCACAAGGCAAAATCGCGTGCATCTTTTTTCTCGGGATTGATTTCGACACGCGCACCTTCTTTTATTTTGTCTAAGGTTGATAATTCCCCATATTTATTTCCCTCTGATTCATATTTTCGAACATCAAAGTAAATTCCATCTGAAATTTTGTATGCTAAACCGTTTTTTTCAATTTTCAAAACCAAATCGATTTGTTCTTTTATATGATCAGTTGCTCTAGCAATAACACTAGGGTGGACAATATTTAAGTCACTAAAGGAATTTACAAAGTCATTTCCGTAAAATTCTGCAATTTCCCAAGCGGTCTTGCCTTCCTTTTTTGCAGCTTTTTCGAGGCGGTCTTCACCTGTATCAGCATCCCCCTGATTGTCTCCTGTCAGATGTCCGACATCCGTTAAATTCATTACATGAGTGACATCATATCCAAACAATAGAAGTGATCTGTAGATGAGATCTGCAAGGGTATAAGTTCTCCAATTCCCTATTGACGGAGAATAATATACCGTAGGCCCGCAAGTATACATTCCGACATGAGGAGGATTCCTCGGCTCAAACGTTTCCTTTTTGCGGGTCAGCGAATTGTAGACTTGAAGTGGATTTTCCATTTATTCACAATAGTATAGCAAAATTCACTGTTTCCATAGCGAATTTTAGAGATTAGATATAAGTAACTCTTCCTGATAGTGCATCGTTAATGGTTCTTTCATCCGTATACTCGATATCAGCCCCAATCGGTAATCCCTTTCCGATTCTCGTAATAGTCATCTCATTGTGAAAATCCTTCTTGATTTCTTTACTTATGTACATTGCGGTCGATTCCCCTTCCAAGGACGTGCTTGTCGCAAGAATTATTTCGCGGATTTTATTTTCAGTTTTATTCTTATCGCGAACTCTCTTTAGTAATTGGGAAATAAAAATTTCATCAGGACCGATTCCTGCCATCGGATTTATTACTCCATGTAAAACATGATATGTACCTTTATATCCGGATTTATCTATGGCGATTAAATCTAAAGGAGTTTCAACTACGCAAATGGTGCTGCTATCGCGGCTAGAATCATTACATATATTGCATAATTCGCTATCGCCGACATTAAAACAATTCTCACAAATCTTAGTCTTTTCCTTAAGATCTTTTAAACTCTCTGAAAATCTTAATACGTCTTCTTTAGGAACTCTTAAAAGGTAAAAAGCTAATCTTTTTGCTGTCTTGGGACCAATGCCCGGCAACGACGCGAATGCATCGGCGACATTCTGCATCGATTTGGGTAAATTCATATTATAGAGTATATCATTCCGACGCTATTGCGATGTCTTCTCCAAAAACTTTTTCGAAGACTTCTTCTAATCCAGCTTTTTCATTTGAAGTAACGACATTTTTATCGGTTAATTTTTTCGCATCAGGATTTTTATTTGATAACTCGCACCTTAAAACTACATTACCTCCTGTTAATTGAGACGCGGCTTCCTGAATAATTTCCTTAATTTTCGTACTTAATAGTCTTTCTTTATGGAAAGAATAATAAGCTCTTACATCCAGGTATTTTCCGTCAAAATTGACTAGTTCACATGAATGCAATATCAGATGAATTGCGTGATTTTTTGGCTTTACCGCCTCAATCAGCTGCTTATATGAAAATTGAACTGATTTGGCCGGTTTTCCTTTGTGAATCTTTTCTTCTTGTTCCTCACTTTTTGGAACAAAGGCAGTCTCAGCGTGTAAAGCCCCATTTTTATTTGGAGCTTTTGCATGTCCCGTTTTTTTTAACATGATGTCCAATTTATCTGTTGCAGTTTCAGCATTTTTGGGTTGAAAGGTCCGCCCTTTTTGGCTTTGTGAATTTTGATCATTTTCGCAATGTGTGAGCTCTATTACGGCAATTTCTAATGGTAATGTTGGAATGACCGCGCTTCTAAATTCACTTATTGATTTCAAAAACACTTCCAAAGATTTTTTGAACTTATCCTCTGGTGTGGATTTTATTATTGAATAATCGTCTTCAGAAAATGTGAAACCAAATTCGTTTACCTTTACACCGATTTTCTCCAGCATTAAAGCTCTTAAGTAGCCGATCAGTTTTTCAGTCCATGTTTCAATATTTATTCCAGATGCATATATCTTGTGTACTATATCAATCGCTTTTGCTCTATTGTTTTCCAGTATGGATACAAAAAATTCACTATGGTTTTCGGAGGTTGTTTCTATTAGGTTTTCAAACTGCTTCTCGTCAGAAATAAACTGCTCAAGCAATGTCTCAGCTTCTCTATATGCTTCTTTCCCCGCGATAGCTATCTGTCTTAAACTTTCTTTTGAAATCTCATAATTTTTATCTTTAGCAATTCTGGATAATTTCAAAATCAAATCATCTATTGTCGGACGTTTAAATTGAAACTGCACACATCTTGATTTTATTGTATCTAAAACTTTTTCGGGATTTGTTGTACACAAAATAAAAAAAGCGTGTTCGGGAGGTTCTTCCAAAGTCTTTAATAACGCATTCGAAGCTTCAGTTGTGAGCATGTGGACCTCATCAATGATATAAATTTTTC